>JAIRUC010000068.1 GCA_031254615.1 Treponema sp.
TTTATAAAACCGCCGTGGCTGTTAAGCACCGCCCCTATAACAGCGACAATACCGATAAGCATGATTATGCCCTGAATAAAGTCGTTTACCGCTGTGGCAAAGTAACCGCCGGCTACCACATATATAGCAGTAAGAACCGCCATGCCGATAATGCAGTAAATAAAATCTATACCAAACGCCATCTCGAACAAACGGGAAAGGCCGTTGTACAGCGAAGCGGTGTAGGGGATAAGGAATATAAAAATTATAATCGCCGCCCCAATTTTTAATGTGGTTGAGTCAAAGCGCGTGCCAAAAAATTCCGGCATGGTGGCGCTTTTTAAATGATGCGTCATAACGCGCGTTCGCCGCCCAAGTATGAACCAGGGCATCAGCGAGCCGATAAAGGCATTGCCCAAACCGATCCATGTGGCGGCAGTGCCGAATCTCCAGCCGAATTGTCCGGCGTATCCGACAAAAATTACCGCCGAAAAATACGATGTCCCGTATGCGAAAGCTGTAAGCCATGGGCCTACTTCACGTCCGCCCAGTACAAAATCATTGACACTTGTTGTTCTTTTCCGGAAATAGAAACCAACAAAAATTGTCACCGTGAAAAACAAAAGCAAAAGAACTACTTTGATAACCATAAATCACTCCTTTAATTGTTAAGTCTATCCATTCACTCTTTCAACATATTCATTTGTTTCAGTATTTACAAGTATTTTTTCATCCTGTTTAATAAAAAGCGGAACCCGTACTGTTAAACCTGTTTCCGTAACGACCGGTTTTGTCGCGCCGGAAACCGTATCGCCTTTTACATAATTTTCGCTTTGCGCAACCGTAAAAACCACTTTATACGGAATCTTGATGTCTATTACCTTGCCTTCCCAAATAATAAGATCGTAAACACCGCCGTCCTGCAAGTAGAATTTTTTATCGGGATTTTCCGCGATAGAGACTTCGTACTGCTCATAATTCTCGTTGTCCATAAAGTGATAATTGTCCTGATCGGCATACTGGTACTGACAGGCGTGAAGATCAACCTGCGCGTCTTCAACTTCCTGCTGTGTGGGAATGGTCTGGCTCAATACAGAGCCGTCTTTAATACTTTTCATTTTAATTCTGGCAACGGAAGTTCCTTTTCCCGGATTGTGTAATTCCCTGTCTACTACAATGTAGGGCTGCCCCTTCTGCAGAAGGCATGTCCCTTTTACGATATCTACAGCTTTTATCATGATTTTCCTCTAAAAAATTTAATATAACAAAAGAATACCAAAAAATCGAACTTATGGGAAGGCAGGAGAAGGAAGCGTGTGCCTAAAACTATATACCAACATGCGAGGACAGGCGGGGTTGTTGTTTGTAGGTTTAGCGTCTTGATAATAGGCTCTGCCTAAAAACAGCAATCCACTCCCTACTCCCCAAATTATACACTTGCCCTCAGGCAGACGCTTTTCCAGAGCCACATGAGCGGGCCTTTGGATATTCTCAGGCGCAGCGCCTGTTCAACGGCAAGGAAATCCTGTTCTTCCAGTGTTTTTGCCATAAACGAGCCCCAGCGTGATTGTTCGGTATTAAACCACGCGGCAAGGTCTTTTTCGGTAATCAGCCGTTCTTCTTCCTGATCGATTGTTTGAAGGTTGACGCGAAAACCCTGCTCTTCAAAGGCGGCGGACAAATCGTCTTCGTTCCAAAAACCGGTAACATCGCTGTTGCCAAAAAACGCTTTTTCCGCCTGTTCCAGTTTGGCAGCTAAAGAGGGGTCATTACATTCGTCCGCAAGGATTCGGGAAATGCGCTCGCCGTAGCGTGGCGGAGAGAAAAGCAGAATAAGGCTGCCATCTTTAGCCAGCAGCGGTTTTGCGCAAGCGGCAAGCATGGACGGCTCTGCGGTAAGTCGCGTACTTCTGATAAGAATGTGGTCAAATAAAGAGCAGGAAAACCATTCTTCGCATTGCCCGGCAGACGGCAGTAATTCCTCTGTTACGGCGATAATCGGTTTTTCGGCTTCGTCCAGTGTTTGCGCATAACGAAGGAGCGCGTCTTTTGCGGCTGGAGTATTTACTAAAGCGGCGGTTAGTCCTTCGGGACAGCGGCGAAGACTCTCCCAAAGTAAAAGGCCGTCGTTTGCCAGCGGGATTAAAACGCGCCCCTGGCGAGCCGGTGAGGCTGTTGTAAAAATAATATCCCTGTTGCGAAGCAAAAGAGCGCTTCTTCCGGATTCAAGGCGCTTGTACCAGCCTTCGCGCCCCTTTGCCGCCTGCGACCATGAGAGTAATTCTCCTGCCGACTCCTGATTGTCTCCAAGTACAATAGCCGCCTGTAATTCGCGCTTTTGTAAAACATCCTGCCGGATTCTGCCTTCGTAGCCAATTGACGAAGGAATGTAAAAAGTTCTGCCTCTCAACGAAGTGGGTAAGTACTGCTGGGCTGCCCAATGATCGCGGTAAGCGTGCGGATAGACATAACCTTCGCCGTGACCAAAACTTTCGGCGTCACGGCTTGCGTCGCGCAGATGGTTGGGAACTTCCGCATCTTCGCGTTCAACTTCCTTGAGCGCGTCAAAGTACGCCATTGTTGTGTTTGATTTTGGGGCTGTCGCAAGATACAGGCACGCGTGAGACAGCGGAAAATTTCCTTCCGGAAAGCCGATGCGCTCAAACGCCTGAGCGCAGGACATAACCACGGAAAGCGCAAGAGGGTCTGCAAGACCGACATCTTCACTGGCAAGAATTATCATGCGCCTGAAAATAAATTTTGGGTCTTCCCCTGCGCGTACCATTTTAGCAAGCCAGTACAACGCCGCGTCCGGATCGCTGCCCCTTACGCTTTTTATAAACGCGCTGATCGTGTCAAAGTGATAATCACCGTCGCGGTCGTAGAGAAGTGCGCGCCGCTGGATACTTTCTTCCGCTGCCGCAAGAGAAATGTGAATTTCCGCGCCAAATGGGGGAGGCCAGTTTGATTTTTCTTCGGCGGTTTTACCGAAGGAAGTTTCACTGCCATGCGTCCAGTTACTTGTCTCAACAGCAAGTTCAAGCGCGTTAAGAAGAGTGCGAGCGTCTCCGCCCGCCACTTCCACAAGATGTTCAAGAGCGCCTTCTTCAAATTGGATATTCCATTTTCCGTAACCGCGTTCCGTATCTGTTATGGCGCGCCGTGCTGTTTCCAGCATATCCCCGGCATCCAGCGCTTTTAGCTGAAAAATACGGCTGCGGCTTACAAGTGCGCGGTTAACCTCGAAGAAGGGATTTTCTGTTGTAGCGCCGACAAGGATTACAGTGCCGTTTTCCACCCACGGCAAAAGAGCGTCCTGCTGAGCCTTGTTCCAGCGGTGAACTTCGTCTACAAAAAGGATGGTTCTTTTTGAGTATAGCCTGAAACGTTCGTCGGCGCGGTCTATAACTTCGCGGATGTCTTTTACGCCGGAAAGAACTGCGTTAAGGCTTTCAAAAGCGGCGCGCGTTGTGTTTGCGATTACGGTTGCAAGGCTTGTTTTTCCGGTCCCCGGCGGCCCATAGAGAATTATCGAAGAAAGACGGTCTGCCTGAATTGCGCGGCGCAAAAGTCTTCCCGGACCGACAATATGATCCTGACCGACAATATCTTCCAGAGTGCGGGGGCGCATCCTGTCCGCAAGCGGGCTTTGCGAAGATTTATCGTTTTTGGCGGAAAACAGATCATCCATTAATAAACAGGCTCATTCTTCGGCATTCCATTGATCATCACCACCGCGGGTACGGTATGACCAAACACCGTTTTTTTGCGTGGAAGCAAAAAGGATCATATCAGTGTCAATTTCTTCCGGCGCCTGAAAAATATAGTTGACGGGGTTTTTGCCTATTGTAGAATGATAGCGCTCATTTGAACCTACGGTAGAAAGGAGCGCTGATTTTCCCGGTTCGACAAAATTTTTACCGACTACTATTCCGCCCGCATCAATTTCCAGTTCCATATAGCCGTATGTATAGCCGGAATCAACAGTATAACTAAGTGTATCCTGCCTTCCGGCAAGAAGCAGTCTGTCAGGGGAATCTTTCTTCTGCCAGATTGCAAGCGCTCCTGTAGCGTTTCTACCCAAAGAAACAGTTTCTTTTTTAATAATGCCGTCTTTAATAGTATAAACATTTCCGTTACGCGCAATTAAAAGAATTGTGTTGTTATTGTCTCTTAGGTTGATAATCCCAGAAAAAGTGATATTTTCCGTCACTTCAATTTCAACCTCATCTTCAATTTTTGTATATTGATAATTGAGTATAGACGCGCCTGCGGAAAAATCATCTATTCTGTAGACACCTCTGTTCCATGTACATAAAAAGTATGATACTCCGTTATAGGCGGCTCCATTTATTTTTCCTGCGCCGCTCAGATTTGAGTCTGCATCTGTAATTGTCAGTTTTGTGGACTCTGTTTCATCACCATTAATATAGAAAATATCATAGAAAAAGTTATTATCAGAATATGTTGAAGCCATGATAAACAATGTATCATTAGCCGCAAAAATATTTTGCGCTCTGCCGGAATTGTTAATATCCCCGCCTATTACCTCCCATTTCTGTGTAGAACCGTCAAACCGTCTAACGACAATCTTTCCGTCAACATTTTGATCGGTAGAACAGAGCGCGTATAAATATTCGTTCGTTGACGCGATTTGCAGAATTTTTCCTCCGGGCGCTTTTCCATTGCGCCAAAAGGCTTTTTCATGCTCCGGGTCTTTGCCGTATGTATATAGAGTGCCGCCTGAAGCTACGTACATACGCGCATTTGCCGGATCGTTTGCCGGATAAATGGCAAAATTTGTCGGTGCTCCTTTTATTCTTGGTTCTATAGGTTCAACCTCAAGTGAAATCGCGTAAAAAATAGGATCATTACAAGTACAAAGAATAAAAGTCAATGCAAAATAAAAAAGGCATCTTTTCAGTAAATTTTTTCTCATAAATTTCTCCGAAATTAAATTTCTCCGAAATTAAATTTCACAGAAATTAAATTTCTGTGAAATTAGGTTTCACCACATTAAAAATGATAACGCGCAGAAAGCAGAACATCAATCATGTTTCCGTCTACGTTTTTACTACGATCATCCGTCCATTGAGGAAGCCAGTACCAGTTTGTAGTTATTCCAAAAGACCATTCCGTACTGAACCTGTAATAAGCAGCACCTCCACCTTTCATATAAAGACCGTAATAACTGTAATTCAGATAACGCTGCCAAACCATACCGACGGTCAAAGTCACAGGAAATTCAAGCCGCCAATAAGAAAATTGATAGCCTGTTCTTACTCCCAGAGGAATTGCGTAAAACATATTATTACCCAAAGTAGGCATAAATACGCCGCTGACTTCCCCTCCTAAAAACACCTTGGGAGTAAGATAATAATTGTACGATAAAGAACCGGCTCCTCCTACAGGGGGGCTGAAATTACTCGTTATTTTTTTTCCGTTATTTAAAAAGATAGTGGGAAACACTGTGCCAAGGGAGATTATAAAAGTTTGATCTCCCGAAGTATACATATCAGGAGCGTAATAATCCCATTCGTCATCAGTAGAAGGAGAATCATCCTCCTGTGCATAAAGCAGGGAAAAACTAAAAAGCAGTATTAAAAAAAAGGCTCCTGCCTTGCGCATAAAAAATCTCCTTTTGATACCTATAATAGCTAACAACAAACAAAACCGGCAATGGGTTACTGTGCCGTATCTTTTGTATTTTCCAGCGCCATATACTGAAGCAGAACCGGAAACTTTGTCAGCAGTTCCCCGTACCGTTCAAGCTCTTCAAAATGAAGCTGGGATGCAATATGGCTTTCCGCCCTTCTGCCAAAACCGGCTGCAACAATTTCGCTTTGTTTTTTAAGGTAATCCTCGTATAAAATGCGTACCGCTCTGTAAAGGACAAAATCCGGAAATTTCGCCGATTGGATGGTTAATGAAAAATCTTGAATTTCCGGATGCAAGGCGGCAATTTCACTCTCCAAAGCAGCATCTTTTCCACCTGCCATGACATTTTCCAGCCGGGTACTGTCCGTTTCGCCTGAGGAAAAAACGCGCAGGATGAGATTTTCAATACTTTGCGCTGTATCCTGTAAATACGCGTCCAAAGACGGCTGATCCTTTAGATTATGATTAGAAACAACAGGAATAAGCTTATCCGGATTAAGGCTGAAAGAGATCGCCGCCCTAAATTCCCATGAAAAATTCGCCACAATCCCGGCAAACGAGGCATAACTATCCCCGGAGGGCAGTGTACTGTTGAAATTTATGTCGAATTTTACAGGTTCAAGTTGAAAAACCGCTATTTCTACATTTGTAGGTATCAATTTATACCACAACCAGCGGAATTCACCGGAACGCACCGGCAAAGGGTCAACCCCATGGGTTTTTGAGTTTATTACGCCATAAGCCCCAGGAGGAACTTTAAATTGCGCCCAGCCAAAGAAAAACGCCGTCCCGGCAAGCGCCAATAAAATGAAAAGGGTAAAGAAAAATTTTTTCATACTGTACTATAATATATAAATAACGAGTTTTTGGCAATAGAAGTAGATTGTGGATTGTTAGCAGTGAATAGTGAAATGAGCAATTAGAAATGAGGAATGAGAAATGTTATTGCTCGCAAGCGCATCGAATTACTATCACAACACGCTTCCGAACACCAACATTGCTCATTTCTAATTGCTCATTTTTTTAAGAGGAAATAATGATAAAAGAGAGCAGGACATCTGCGAGATGGATACTTTTATTAAGTTTTACAATTTCATTAATTACCCTGATTATTTATCTGACAGAAACCGCACTTTCTGACGAGGAACTTTTTTTGCTGCTTGCGCTTCTGCGGTATTCTTCATTTACGGTATGCGTCAGTTCTGTATTTTTTTTTATAACAGGGATTATAAGCCTCTTTAAAAACTTCTCGGTAAATTTAGTTTTACAGGTTATCTTTTCTATTTTAGGCATTTTGTACGGATCGGGAATAATTATTGTTGACGCTTTTTTAGATGTAATTACCCGTGGGCAATGAACTACTATCCATATGCCCGTTAAAAAAATCTTCCAACCGTGGTATTGACATTTTTTCTAAAATAAGTAAATTATTCTCAAATGAGTTAAAAACCTCATTACATGTTCGTTGAATGTGGGAGATTTTATATGAATACTCTGCGCAGGGCAGGGTAAAAAAAGTTGAGGAGTGTGCTGTAAAAAACACAATCCACAAAGGAGATTTTTATGAAAAAAGTTATTGTTTTGCTTATCGCAATTTTGGCGGTAAGCGGATCGGTTTGGGGGCAGTCGGTACTGGATTTGGAAAAGGTGCTTTCCTTTGCCGATGATTTTAATGCTATGAAGCCGCAATCGGTCGAAAACCGTTATAGCGCGGGCAGATTTACAAGCGACATTGATGATTATTTGGATGTAAATTACCATGATCCTTCAATTGGCACTTTCGTATTTTTGGGCGGACATCCAATGGGCGCTAATGTTGCTACCAATGATACACCTTTCTTAGAGGATATTAATTACCAGCTTAGCATTGGTTTTGCGAAATCATATAACGGTTTGTATTTAGGCGGCTACTATGGTGGTGATCTGGTAAATGCCAATGGTACCTCAGGTAAAGCAGGTAAAGCCGGTAAAGAAGTTACAAGCTCAGAAGCCGACTGGTACAACAACCTCGCCTTGATTTTTGGCATCCGCGGTATTGCTTTCCGCTTTGATTTAGCCGGATGAGACTGCGCAAAAACCAATAAAAAGCTAGCAAGAAGTAACAAAAAAAGATAAAATTTTTACATCAAAGAGAGGGGAAAGATGTGTTACAAGATAGGCGTAGACAGAAAACAGTTGTCG
>JAIRUC010000077.1 GCA_031254615.1 Treponema sp.
TATCTTGCGGACAAAAAGCATGAGATACCGAAAGCTTCACAAGCTAATAAAATAAAAACAACCAAAGGCGAATTTGTGAATTTCATTTGCGCCGAGGTGAGAGACGCCAAGGCGGTTAAACGGACTGTCAGTATTCCTAAATGGATGGACGATAGGGTAATCAAGTCCGGGTTAAGCTTGTCCAGGGTATTGCAGGATGCGTTGGGGGAGAGGTTGGCGTAAGAGAGATATCGGTCTCCTAACATTCTTCTTTTTTTAGAGATCGCCTATTCTCCACCCGCCACTCTGTGCCACCCCACTCACTTCACAACCACACACGCCTCCTTAATTATCGCCAACGCCGTTGTAAATGAATCTAATCCATTTTCAATATCTCCGCTTGATCCGTCAACCGAGCCATGCCCTATCGGAGTTAATCTAACTTTCCCCGCTACTCCCGCGGTAATTTTCGCGTGATAAATTAACGAAGGTTGTCCGTTAACGCCTGAATCATTCTCTGTCCAATAATCGTTGTAATCAAAACTATGATTTATTTCCAAATAAACATTATATTCCTGTCCATTTGTTAATGAGCTGTTATCGATTTGAATATCAATCGAACCTTTCGGGGTTGCCGAAGTTACAATATCAATTTGTTCGGCGCTGTTTTGTCTTTTATGATTCCATACAGGGAGCGCTTCCGGCCTTCCTTCTTTTGGAGCGCTTGTCCAATTATTTTTTACGCTTTTATTTGTGGCGGTTATTGTTGAAATATAATTTTCCTGCTCGTTTTCAATCCATACCGCTAACTGGGGAGTTTTTTTAACAGAAAAAATAAATATTTTCATTTTTCCCTGCCAGTGCTCGCCTTGTTCAATGATAAGCTCCATTCCGTCTGAAATAATTGACTGCATATTTTTTCCTCCCGTGTTGCACCCAAAACAGCCAATAAGGCTTACTACAATAACTGTCAAAACCGGTAAAATAATCTTTTTCATAATTCCTCCATTAAAATTTATAAGTTACAGCGGCGGCAATGCGGTAAAACTCCAAATGCAGAGGATTGGAATTGTCGATTGTCCTGCTCCGGTAATGCAAATCTTCCCAATTTGATTCCTGATAATTCTTTTGCGTCCTGAACTGCGCGATTAGTGTTAGACCAAATTTTTCGGTAAGGGAAAAACTAAAGATGCCGGAAAAAGTCCAGCGTATTTTATCATCGCCCCATTTGGCGCGATCCGGTGTATCGTACAGGTACAAATCCATTTCAGCAAGAAGCGCGGCCATATCGAAAAAAATCGGCATTTGATACCCGATAAGAAAATTGCCGTAGTAATTAAAGCCGTTACAGTTTTCTCCGTCATCACTCTCATAATACCAGGCCTCATTTGCCGCCGCGCGGGTGTAGCCCCTGTAATTGATTTCATGGTAACTTCTGACAACCACATGATTCCAGTCTCCCGGGAAAACGGCGGCTAAATCCGCTTGAATGGCCGCTCCTGTCTGCGCTTTCCAGAGCAAGCCGTCAAAAGCCTTGCCGTCCTGTTCAGCCTTGCCTTCGGCATTTGAGTTGTTCAGCCCAATCCCATAAATGTCACTGCCAAAAAGTTCCAGATTCCAGCCTGAGCCAACTCTGCCGCCTGCCATAAATTGAAAAAACGCAATCGGCGTCCAAACCGCCTCAACGATTCCGTTAAGTGAAATGGGAGATACTTCCGCGGTTAAGGCAAGCCCGATGTTGTTGTCTTTGGTCAGCGGGCCTTCGCCCTGCAAAAAAGGAAAGGTGAAACGCTCTGTAAATCCAAGTTTAGCTTCCGGCATGGAAGAAACCATCAAGAGTAATTCACTGGAAGCGGCATTACCGGCTGGTTCTTCCGGCTGGTCTTCCGCAGCAAGCGCCTGTGCGCATAACGCTAACAGAATTAAAACTGTAATTCTTTTCATAATATTCTCCTAAACTATTATTTATGCCGATTTCTTCGCATCAACGATGTTAAAACTAAATCGATCATTTTATTTGTAAAATATTTGCCTCCTTGCGCTGTCCAGTATTTTGGTATGGTTCGGTTTGAAAGCACAGATTCAATCGCTCCCCAAAGAGCCGCTATACACAAACTTGCGTCAAGTAATGTGTCTTTACTGTCAGAAAATCCCGTTCGTACCGCTTTATCCAATATGGTTTTTGCAAAAGAAATACTTTGATAGTATTTTTTCATTTTTTCGGGGTCAGCCAGCGTATCCGCTTTTAGCCGTTCCATGACCAGTAAACTTATTCGAGGGTTGGCAAACGAAAAATCCCGAAAGGCTTCAAGACCTGCTCTGATTTCTTCTATGGGATTTGATTTTTTACCTGTCTTAAGGCGTTTTCTTATGCTTTTGTTAACCCGCTCCATTATAAATTTATCCATTTTTTCGATACAACAGAGTTTTATTTCCATAAAAAGGCTTTCCTTGTCCTTGTAATAGTAATAAATACAAGTGGTCGTCGCTCCGCAGGTTTTTGCTATGTCCCTTGTGGATATTTCTTCCGGCTCTTTTTCCATAAGCAATTCCAGTGTTTTGTCCCTTATTCTGGGGGCTAAATCGGTCTTTGGCTTACCCACATTTTACTCCTTTTAGATAACACTGTTATTATAACGCTGTTATCTTATTTTGTCAAGG
>JAIRUC010000089.1 GCA_031254615.1 Treponema sp.
CGGCGCTGGCTGTAATTGACGCCACCTACCGGCTGGTGGACGATGTCATCACCGCGGACTCGCTTACGGAAGAAAGCTTTTCCGGCGGACTTTTGGAGTATCCCCAGTTTACACGCCCCGAAGTTTTTGATACAATGAAAGTCCCAGAAGTTTTGTTGTCCGGGCACCATGAACAGATACGTCTTTGGCGGCTGGAAAAGCGGGTCGAAAAAACCCTGCGCCAAAGACCTGACCTGATACAGCGCGGCAGAGAACTTGGGATTTTTAACAAAGAAATTGACAGCATAATAGAGCGATTATCGCGAGGCTGAAGGAGAGGAAAATGAACGAAATTAAGGCAATCGAAGCCGCACAGATGAAAAAAGACGTTGACCAATTTAAGGTTGGAGATACAGTTAAGGTTCACTTCAAAATTGTTGAAGGCAAAACCGAACGTGTCCAGATTTACGAAGGCCTTGTTATCGCTTTTAAAAATTCCAAGGTTGGAAAAACCTTTACAGTACGGAAAATTTCCTACGGCGTAGGAGTCGAAAGGGTCTTCCCGATTCACTCCCCGCGCGTTGTAAAAGTAGAAGTAGTACGCCAGGGCAAAGTCCGCCGCGCGAAACTCTACTACATCCGCGAAAAAATCGGCAAGGGCGCCAAAATCAAAGAGCTTATCGTCAAGAAAGGCGCCAAAGGCGTACATGTGCCGGCTACCGCGGCGGAGCAGGAATAAAAAAATAGGAAACATCAATACGATGTTTCCTATAAAATTAATATCTAATATCCATTTCACCTAACGACACTACGAAATTCGGGTGTTAGGTATGTCGTGCCTACACCGGGGCGTGACACTACCACAAGGAGTAGTTCGAAAAAGTTTTCCCTGTTATATTTAAGGTGCCTATTCCGTTCACAAAGGATATTTTTTCGTCTTCTTTATATTGTATGTATTTACTTACATCATTATTAGGACTACCTTGATTCTCCTCTTGGTTCGAATGAATATATATCCTATAACACGAATCCTCGGTTTTTTTATAATTTTTAGGCGGGAAGCCCGACTCATCGTAAACTTTCAGCGTAGCAGAATTGTCTTCAATCTTGGCGTAGAATCTAGTCGCAGACCAACCATGATCATCTAACTCGTACCTATCGTAAGCCACAACGCTCGATGTACGCCATTGATTTTCTTCATTCAAGTACCACAATTCAGCATGGCAATACTTATCGTTGTACTCTTCGGGAAAACCGGTAATGGTCAGCTTTCCGGAAGTACCACCGCCGCCACCTCCACCGCCCCCGCCATTATCATCGCCGCAAGCCGCCATTGAAAACCCGATTACCGCAACAAGGGCGATAATTCCGAACCATTTGATTGTATTTTTCATACAAATTCTCCTTTTACGGTTATTCCCACCGTAAATTAAATAGATTCAACCCTTTAATATAAGGTTATTATATAAATATACCTTTATTTAAAGGGTTTTGCAAGTGGCTAAACCTTATTTATGGCTATTATAAAAAAATGAGTTTTAGAGAAAATTTGCGGGAAACCCTTGATTTTATCTCGATAGAACAAAAAGAGCTGGCTGCAAAAACCGGTTTAAGCCTCAAAACAATTGAAAATTATGTAAAAAAAGATTCCTCTATTCCTTCCGCCGATAAAGCCGTTCTGATTGCCCAAGCTTTGGGAGTAACTGTAGAATATCTTGTTTCCGGCAAAGAAAGTGAAAAGTACATTAAAAATATTATAACCATCAAAGATAAAGAATTGATGGATACATTGTCAAAACTAAATAATTACAATTATGATGTAATTACTTCTATGGCTAAAATACTGCTGAATTTCCAAATGACAAAAAAGCCAACTAAGGTATAATTGCCAACCCATATTGAAATTTAAATATTATATGGATGATATTAAAAAGGGTGTTTTCAATAAACCTCTTTTAAATCCTTGACACCCTTAAGGTTACACAGGATTATCATTAAGGAGGCAGTGATGGAACGATTACGGAAACCGGTGCATCCCGGAAAAGTTTTTTATGAAGATGTTATAGTTCCGCTTGGATTAACAGTTACCGATGCGGCTCGTATGATGGGAATAACCCGAAAGGCGCTTTCGGAATTGGTAAATGAGAAGTCTTCATGCAGTCCGAAAATGGCGCTAAGGATAGCACAGGTTACCCATACCAGCGCGGAAGGTTGGCTTACCATGCAGATAAAACTCGATCTCTGGAAAGCCAGCCGGAATAGACTTGGTTCATTGCGCGTATTTCCAAAAATCGCGGTTTAGCCCAGCGCCTAAAATTTAGATACAATTAAACCAATCCTAAATATTTCTCAAAGAAGCTGAACAGTTTTGCAATTACAGTCTGCTTTTTTTCCTGTCTGTTACCGCCGCCGAAGCGGGAGGCGGCGAGGATTTTATCAAAGTCGGTGCCGGTAGTTTTTAAGACGCCATCACGGAAAGAATTGTCGATAAAACGGCGGGTTTCATCTTCTTTGAGTTTTTCGCTTGCGATGAGAGCGGTAAGGTCGGTTTCCTTTTGCTCTTTGACGAACTTGCACCAGTCAGCGTCTATCTGAGTGGATGTGTTTACGCGGGAGATAAAACCTTCGATGAGTTCTTTTTTACTTCGCAGTTCAAGGCTGGAGTTTACGGCTTTATCAATGGCGGACAGGATTTCTTTGTCGGTGCAGTTGCTTTCGTGGTATTTGGCAACAAGCATTAAAATGTAATCAATGTTGACTTCAATCTGCTTTATAAGTTCAATTTCAAAGATGATGTCGTCATTAATATTTTCTTTGTCACCTTCGTCTTTGGGCCGGAATTCTTTGTAGAGGTCGATGTAACGGCTTTGATAATCCTGTAAATCGCGCTTTGACAGGATTTCGTTGCCTTCAAAATCGTCAAATGATGTTAGTATATTGCGAAGCTTCAATATCGTGCCAAAGAGATCGATGAATGTCTTTTTTGCTGTTTCGCCGAGTAAGGCAGCGCCAAGAGGATATTCGGTAAGAAGGCGCTCGATTAATTCCTTGTAGCCGGGTTTGGTTTTTCCGTCCTGTTCGTAGCCGTTGTAATAGTCGTTGTAGGTTTTAAGCAGAACAATGCCGCCGGCTTCGCGGTCGCCGAACAGGGCAATTGCGTCATCGGTCGCTTTTTTTAAATCACGGAAACAGATGATATTGCCGAATGTTTTTACGCTGTTCAGAATCCGGTTGGTGCGGGAGAAGGCTTGAATCAATCCGTGGTGCTTTAGGTTTTTATCCACCCAAAGAGTGTTCAGCGTAGTCGCGTCAAAACCTGTAAGAAACATATTAACCACAATAAGCAAATCAACTTCGCGGTTTTTTACACGAAGCGAGAGGTCGCGATAGTAATTTTGAAAATTGTCGCTTGATGTATCATAGTTTACGGCGAATGCGGTATTGTAGTCGGCGATGGCGGCATCCAAAAATTCCCGCGATGTTTTATCCAGTTTATCGTTGTCAAATTCCTCGTCCGGCTCTTCTTCGTTGACCGCAAAACTGTATATCATGGCGATGTTTAATTTGCGGCCGCTGTTTTTAAGCTGGCTTTTGAACTCGGCGTAATACTGGCACGCCGCGGGAATGGAAGACGCGGCAAAGATAGAATTGAATCCTCCGATTCTTC
>JAIRUC010000090.1 GCA_031254615.1 Treponema sp.
CCAGTAGTCGGCTCATCCAGAATGTAGAGAGTTCTGCCTGTTGAGCGCTTTGAAAGCTCCAGCGCAAGCTTTACCCGCTGAGCCTCGCCGCCGGAAAGGGTCAGCGCGGACTGGCCGAGTTTCACATAACCAAGGCCGACGGAAAGCAATGTTTCCATTTTGCGCGCGATCTGCGGAATAGGGGCAAAAAAAACAGCGGCCTCCTCAATTGTCATGTCCAGAACTTCGGCGATATTTTTTCCTTTGTAACGGATTTCCAGCGTCTCTTTGTTAAATCTTTTGCCGTGGCACACATCGCACGTTATGTAAACATCCGGCAAAAAATTCATCTCGATTTTTATTGTTCCGTCCCCTTCGCAGTTTTCACAGCGCCCGCCCTGCACGTTAAATGAAAAGCGTCCTGGTTTGTATCCCCTCATTTTTGATTCGGGCAAATTGGCGAAAAGGTCTCTGATTGCGGTAAATCCTTCGACATAAGTTATCGGGTTTGAACGGGGCGTCCTTCCTATCGGACTTTGATCGATGTCAATTATTTTGTCGATATGCTCGCCGCCTTCAATTTTTTTATACGCGCCTTCCGGATGAGTTGAACCGTTGATTTTGTTCGCAAGAGCCGGGTACAAAACATCAGAGAGCAGGGTAGACTTGCCGGAGCCGGAAACCCCCGTTATGCAGGTAAAAACGCCAAGCGGAATTTCCACATTGATATTTTTAAGGTTATGCTCGCCCGCTCCTTTTATTTTAATAACAGCGCCGTTACCCTGCCGCCTCTGTTTTGGAATCGCCATGCTGATTGCACCTGACAGATACTGTCCCGTCAGGCTCCCTTTTACTTTCATTATGCTTTCGGGGTGGCCCTGCGCTACAACGTATCCGCCGTGAACACCCGCTCCCGGCCCCAAATCTACGATATGATCCGCCGTGCGCAAAGTCTGTTCGTCATGTTCAACTACAATCAAAGTGTTGCCAAGGTTGCGCAGGTACAGCAGAGTGTCAATCAACCGCTGGTTGTCCCTCTGGTGAAGCCCGATAGACGGCTCGTCCAAAATGTAAAGCACTCCCACAAGACTTGAGCCAATCTGCGTAGCGAGCCTTATCCGCTGGGCTTCACCGCCGGAAAGTGTCGATGCTTTTCGTTCAAGGCTTAAATAATCAAGCCCTACATTCTGCATAAAGCCAAGGCGCGCGTTGATCTCTTTTAAAATCTGGTACGCGATTTTTTTTTCGTTGCTGTTTAGCTTAACAGTCTCAAAAAATTTAAGCGAGTCCGTTACGGAAAGGCGCGAAAGTTCCCAGATATTTTTGCCCGCGACAGTTACACCTAACACTTCAGGTTTAAGCCGCTTGCCCCCGCAGTCTTCGCAGGGTTTCTGGCTCATAAATTTTTCCAGCCAGTCTTTTACGCCCTGCGATTGAGTTTCCACATAACGCTTTCTTAGTTCTTCAAGAATACCCTGAAACCTCGCCTGATACTCAAAATGGCTTGTCCCTTCGCGGTTCACATAACGCACCTTTATATCGTCGCCGCTGCCGTAAAGAATAGCGTTTACTACTTTCTTAGATAATTTGTTAAAAGGAGTGTCAAGACTGAACCCGTAATGCTTCGAGAGGCTTTGAAACCGGCTGCGGTTCCACGCCGCATCCGGGTTGTAGGGAATAACAGCCCCCTCGTTAAATGAAAGAGAACGGTCCGGGATTACAAGGCCGGGATCAAACTCCATTTTTGAGCCTATCCCGGAACAGCCGGTACACGCGCCGAACGGGTTGTTAAATGAAAAAAGACGCGGCTGTAATTCCGGAATTGACACGCCGCAGTCCGGACAGGAGTTCTTCTGCGAAAAAACCTGCTCGCTGTTTTTTCCGTCCTCGTTAATAAGCACAATCATAAGACCGTCGGCCGTCTGCACCGCCGTCTCTACAGATTCCGCCAGCCGCGAGCGGATTTCTTTTCCGATAACAAGGCGGTCAACGATAATTTCGATAGAGTGTTTTTTTTGTTTATCCAGCTTTATGTTTTCGTCAAGGTTTACAGGCACTCCGTCTATCCGCGCGCGCGCGAAACCAGCCTTGCGTGCGTCTTCGATTATTTTTTGATGTTCTCCCTTTTTTCCGCGAATTACAGGCGCGAGTAATTGTATTTTTGTCCCTTCCTTAAACTGCAAAATTGTTTCGATGATAGAATCAACCGGTTGTTCGCGGATTTCCTTGCCGCAGACAGGGCAGTGCGGGATGCCAATGCGCGCGTAAAGCAGACGGTAATAATCGTAGATTTCGGTAACAGTGCCGACAGTGGAGCGCGGATTGCGGTGGGTGGTTTTTTGCTCAATCGAAATCGCCGGAGAAAGCCCCTCGATATAATCCAAATCGGGCTTATCCATGCGCCCCAAAAACTGACGCGCGTAAGCGGAAAGGCTTTCAACATAGCGCCTTTGCCCCTCCGCGAAAATTGTGTCAAACGCAAGCGAACTTTTGCCCGACCCGGAAAGTCCTGAAATTACGATAAGTTTGTCGCGTGGAAGCTCCAAATCGATGTTTTTAAGGTTATGCTCGCGCGCTCCCTTGATGATGAGTTTGTCCATGATATGTAAGAATAGCGGTTTTGTATTGAAATGTATACCTGAGGATTTATACCAACATGCGCGGGAAGGCGGGACGCGTGCCGGAAAAAATTGGGGAGAATCCGCTTACGAGCCCCTTTCAGGGTCTCTCCAGCGGGGAACACCCAAAATTTTTTTCCGGCACGCGCCCCGCCTGTCCGCGCTGACGATATATTCGGGT
>JAIRUC010000128.1 GCA_031254615.1 Treponema sp.
CAAAAGCCTTTCCGTTAAAAATTGTATATGCGATTCGCCTTGTTTTGGCTTTGGCGACATTGGTTTTATTCACAGCGGGATTTTTAGGGCTTTTAGTCATGCTTGGCGGGGAGATAGAATTTACGCGGTATTTTACGCATACCTACGCAACCGCGCTGTTTTTAGGCAGTCTTGGGTTTGCCGCCGCAAAGTTTACGGGCAATATAGGGGTAAGCTATATCGTTGCGTTTGGGTTTTATATCATTCAAGCGTTTTTCCCGATTGAGATAACCAAGCATTTTTATTTATTCACGCTCCGAAGCGAGGAATACAGCGTGATTCCGCTTTATATGTGCGCCGTGACGCTTATCGCCGCGCCGTTTTTCATGGGAATAAAAATATTCCGTAATAAATAGTCTGACCGCAGAAAGGGCTTGAAAACTTTTTGTAGAAATGTTCAATAGGCGTAACAATTTTGTAAACCTTATTCAAAAAGAATATGGCTCTGCGACCTTAATGCACATACTGTTGAACCAAATACTAAAATATACGGGATTTGATTATTCCGGCATCAGAGTTATGCTGAAATCCAAATGAAACAACCTTACAAATAAGCCAAAAGGCGGGACGCTTGTAAACGGCGGGCTTCCCGCTATTTGTCGCTTACGGTTATATCTTAAACAGGGTTTTCGGTTTCAGTATCTTTATCAGTATTCTTTTTAGCCGCCCGGCGTTCTTTTGCTTCGTCTACTTTACGTCCGCTGACATAATGCGTAGCATATAACCGTTCAATTTGTTCGTTACCACTTTTTGAGAAGCGCAGACGGGTATTAGTGCCTTTACCCCATTTGCGGTAATCCGTCCATGACGGTTTAAGATTATTCTTTTGGGCAAAAACGCGGATTTCGTGATTTATTGTTGACAGCTTGCTTAAATTTATCTGGCAGACACGTTCAAGATATGAAACGCGCCCGAACCTCCAGTCCTCATACTTTTCTTTTGACAATACGCCGATTTCCATAAGGACGTCAACAGGTGACACTACGCCTTTGTTTTTTATGAGCATATACATCGTTGAATGGACTTTTTTTCGTAATTCTATATCGTTCATCTTCATGCCCCCCATATATATTATACCATAAAAATAAGCCTTTTTCGTATTATTTTTTCATAAAAAAAAGGCGGAACGCTTACCGTTAAGGTAAACTTCCCGCCATTTGATTATCTCCGATTTCATTTTGTGATTAAAACGGAGATTCCCGCTTAAATATCGTTATAAACATATCATTCCATAACTCTTGATTGACCATCATATAGATTTTTTGGGGATTATTTATATCTGCCGCATAATAAATTTCGCTTTCGCTTCCTGTTCCTCTATAAATAATATACTCTTTTCCTTTGGCGAAAAAAAGTGCGCCTAACTGATTTTCTTTTTTTTAATGTCTTTTTAATCGGTAATGGTTTCATATTATTTATCCCCTTCGTAATTTTTTTGTAACTCTAACAGATTACTTACGAAATCCAACACTTTCCGCGCTTCATTAACACTTTCTTCGCTGATTTTATTATCTGTAGGAATACGGACACTTTCCAAATTGATAGGCGCGTTATCTTTTACATCATTCATTATTAAATAAATAACATAATCTTTAAGCGTCATTTTATGTTCGGTCGCCCGTATTTTTGCCAGACGATGAATTTTTTTATAAATGCGTACCGCCAATGATATTTCTTCCATAAATTTTTCCTCCCCATTTCTTTCTTAATATTTCCTTTTCAGGACAAGGCTGACACTGTAACAGTCAAAGCCTGCGGGAATCAGTATGTGGTTTATTAAAATGTGTATTAGCGTAGAGCTTCCGTAATTCACTTCACCGTCCAAATTTTCGTCGATTTTATACGGTCTTGTCATACCGTCCGGCTTATCCGAGAGGAATATCCTGACTTTTCCCGCAACCTTGTTGCGTAGATACATCAGTTTTTCGTGATGTTCAGGGTTGTCGTTGCACCGTTTGAGAATTACACTGTAGACTTCGCGCCATGACTTCACATTTACACGTTCTTCCTCAAATAGTACGGTAACGGGTTTTTCTCCGACGAATAAATAGGTCGGGGCAGTCAGCGGAATTATATATTCATAATCTATATTTTTCATATCGCCGCACCCTCCTTCCGCTCTTTCAGCAGTTTGATAATTTCGGATTCAATTTGCTTCTGCGAGTAGTCGGGCGGGAAATATTTGCGGAACCGCATTGCTCCTGCCTGTTCGCTTTTCGGCGGTTTCTTTTCCTCCGCAAGTATTTGGTCAATAATATTAACGGTCAGTTCGCCTGATTGTTTCAGCTTTTTGAGCCGTACAGCCTGTGATAACGACGGTTTCACTTCGTATTTATCCATCGCCGTCGCTACCGCCGTTTGTTCAGTCTGCGAAAGATACGAGAGTTCCACGGCGGGGTTGAACGCAAGCTGTTTTGTGTCTACCCTGTCAAGCAGGGCGTTTATGAGTTCGGTCAGCCGTATGAACCGGAAAATCTGATTTTTACTCTCGCCTGTCTGTTCAACCAACACTTCCACGGAGTGCATATCGTCTTTTACGCCGTTATGGTTCAAAATTTCCATTTTCATTTGGTAAGACCATGCCTTTTCGCTTGGTAATTTATCGCGTTGTTCGAGGTTTGAATCAATCATCGTCAGCACCGCGCTGTCGTCGTCTAACTCGCGGATAATGACCGGCATGGTTTGTTTTCCGATAATCTCACAGGCGCGTTTACGCCTGTTTCCGCAGAGCAGTTCATACCCGCCGTCAGCGCGGGGGCGCACAATACCCGGCTCGTGAACGCCGTTCCGCTTGATGTTTTTGGCTAAACGAGTCATGGATTTATCGTCGTTCACTTGGAATGGGTGGTACTCTGGCGGGTACAACTCTGAAAGAGGGATTTCTACAATAGTTTCGCCGTCCATTTTCTTTGTAGTGCTTTTGAATATATCGCTCGCTTTTGTCAGTGCAAGATTACCTATTATATTTGTTTTAGGCATTGTCAAGAACCTCCTTTACAAGCGAGGCGTATGCCGACGCTACTTTTCCGTTAGGGTCATGAGTGAAGATTGATTTACCTGTCGCGCTTGTTTCTGCCGCACGGACGGAGTGGGGTATTGAATCTTTGAAGATATGAATTTCCCCGCCATACGCTTCCTTGATTACATTAATAATCTCTTTGGAAAAGTTTGTACGGTTATCCACCATAGTCAACAATATACCGTAGATAGAAAGATTTGGGTTTATGTCCTCGCGTATATTCGCTATGCTTTTCAGAAGCAGTTCCAGTCCCTTTGCGTCAAGGTATTTCGGCGTTACAGGCAGTATTGCGCTGTTTGCCGCCGCTAAAGCGTTGATTGTCAGAACGTCAAGCGTCGGACAGGTATCAATCAATATAAAGTCATACAGCGGCTTTACTTTATTGATATACTTCCGCAGAATGATTTCCCGCCCCATGAGCGGCGCAAGTGTGAGTTCCATACCCGTCAGGCTGTCATTCGCGGGCATGAGGTCTATGCCTTCGCCGTGATGAATAATACCCGCCGTTGGGTCAATGTCCTTTTTGGCTATGATGTCAGCGATTACCGTTGAGAGGGTTATGGGCAGCTTGTCCGGCTCTGCTACGCCCATACTTATAGTTAGCGAGTGCTGATTATCGCTATCAATGCACAGTACCTTTTTTCCCTGTCGGGCAAGCCCCACTCCGAGGCTTGCCGTTGTGAAACTCTTTCCGCAGCCTCCTTTTCTATTCGTGATTACGATTGTTTTTGCCATTTTTTTGCACCTCCACTTTTTTAATGATGTTGATAAATTTTTAAGAAGATAAATGGGATTAAACCATTTTATAGATTTAATCCCATTCTTCAAAAACTTTTACCTCCATTCTGTTAATATTTACCCTATGATAGGGTATAAAAAATAGGACTAACCCCTCCAAAGCCCCTTTTTATCTGGCTTTTTGAGTTTAGCCCTATTATAACAGAACCGCCAACATAAATTGAACCGTCCGTTCTTTCCGCTATATCTCTGTATAT
>JAIRUC010000133.1 GCA_031254615.1 Treponema sp.
ATTTATTTGGATCATTGTGCATATAACAGGCCTTTTGACGATCAAAACAATATAAAAAATCAATTGGAAACATCTGCAAAATTGCATATTCAAGATCAGATAAAACAGGAAAAATATGAGTTGGTTTGGTCTTATATGTCAGATTTTGAAAATAATAATAATCCAAACATGGAAAACAAAAAATCAATTCAAATATGGGAAAATATAGCAAAACATGCCTGTAAATCATCTGAAAATATTTTGGCGCGTGGCAGCAAAATCATGGAGAAAGGTATCCGTGCAAATGACGCTTTACATATTGCCTGTGCTATAGAAAGTCAATGTGAATATTTTATAACAACAGACACAGGATTGACAAATAAAAAAATTGAAAACATACAAATAATCAACCCAATTGATTTTGTACGAAGGATGGAAGAAAAAAATGAGAACTGAAACCGTATTAAAAGTAGAGGCAATAGATTTATTGTTAAAAACGTTTGGTGTTCTTGAAACTGAACGATTTATAACCAGTATTAAAAGTAACAATTTTGACTATACGGAATGGCATAAAAATTTATGGAAAGATAAATCCATAAATGAAATACACAATATGGCAACAGAATTTGAAAAAGAAAAATATAAGAATACATAGTACACGCCCGAATTGACGAAAGCTAATGCCATGATTAATCTCACTTAATCTTAAACGTCACCGGATACCGGTATCTGGAGGAGACGGCTTCGCCGTTTGCATAAGCCGGCTCTCCCTTTCTGCCGGTGAACGCTCTTACCGCCGCTTCGCCAAAACCGCGCTCGAGCGGGTTTTCCTGTAAGATTACAATTCTTTGCACAACGCCTGTGCGGTCGACAAATAATTCGAGAATGACCCTGCCTTCAATGCCGGAGCGCAGAGCGATTGGCGGGTAGACAAGTTCTGACATAACCGCGCTTGCTTCAAATTTTGGGGGAACGGAAACTTGGTGCATGGGAAGATAATTTTCGGCAAGGAAAACACCGGCACCGAGTACGTGCTGTTCGGGAGCGGTCTCGGTTTCGATCATTGTTTCGGCGATGGCTTCTACCTGCGGGAGCTCCGGCTCCGGTGGAGGCAGTTCTTCAAAGTCGGTCAGCTTCATTACTCTCGCGTTTTCCGGGCCTTCCTGAAGAACGTTATTTGTTTTAAAGACGAGGAAAAACAGGACTAGCAGGTGCAGGACGGCGGCGAAAATAAAAATTGATGTCCGTATAAGTTTTTCGTTAGTCATTTTTTACCACAAAACTTACGACCCGGTACTGCAGGATTTGAAAAATTTCCAGAATGGAATTGATTTTTTCGTAGGGAGTGTTTTTATCGGCGATGATATGCACCCTTGTATCGGGAGCGGTACGGTAAAGGTCTGATACTTTTTGTTCCAGAGCGGGATAATCGGAAGGGTCTCCGTCAAGATATATTCCGCCTTCCTTGTCTACCCACACCTCAAGATTTTTTTCGGCGGTTGTCCTTAACGCCGTTTTCGCTTCCGGGTATTCAATTTTTACTTCCTTGCGGTAATTGATCAACGCTACAAGCATGATAAAAATTAAAAGAAGAAACGCCACGTCGGACATTGAGTTAAGCGGGATGACAAAATTTTTCCTTGGGCGTTTTATCTTCATAGGTTGTCCTGATTATCCTTCTTCATGGAGAAAGAAAAAGAATCTATTTTCATGTCCTGCGCCAGTTCTACAAAATTAACGACGTTCTGCCAGTGCGCCTGTCCGTCAATTGTAATAATAACCGCGATATCGGGATTATTTTCCTGAGCGGCTTGTATTAACGTCTTTGCGGTGGGAATTTCAATAACATCGCCTTCGTAGACAACACTTCCGTCTTCGTCCATTTCAAATCGCAGGAGGTCGTCCTTTAAAATCAATCTTGAAGAATCTTTTGCGGGAAGGTTCATTAAAAAACCTTTGTTAACATTAAACCCGGCGATAACAATAAAATAAATTATAAGCAGGAACGCAACATCGCTTGAGGCGCTGGAATCCTGAAAAACATTTTTCTGGCGTTTAAACTTCATGTTTACTCTTAGTATGCTTATGTTCTGTCTGCTGCTGTTCTTCCGCAAACTGAATTATCAATTCGGAGCAGATACTTTCCATATTGGCAGAAAATTTATCAACAATATGGGTAAAAATTGAATGTGAAACCATCGCTATAATCGCGATTACAAGCCCGAATACGGTAGTGATAAGGGCTTCGTAGATGCCGTTTGCGACAATCTGCGCGTTTACTTCCGTCGCTTCTGCAATCGATCTGAACGCGCCGATCATTCCGGAGACTGTCCCAAGGAAGCCCGTTAGCGGAGATACCGAACCAAGCGCTATAAGAAAGTTAAAACCGTTTTCAAGTGAATTGATACAGTTTGCCGCCTCGGTTTCTACGATTCGTTCGGCGCGGTGTTCGGAAAAATCTTTTCCCGGTCTTGCGCGTGTCAGCAGCGCGAGCAGGATTCTCGCACCAACCCGTCTGTTGGTCATACCGGAAAGATATTCAACAGCACCGTCATAGTCCGATGATTTCACATAACCGGAAACTGTTGCCGCAATGTCATCAACGCGCAGGTTGTGGTATATAAGATAGAATGTGCGCTCCAGAGAAAGAGCGACAGTGGCAATTGAAAAAGCGAGCAGGGGCCACATAAAAACGCCCCCAAGTTTAAAAAGTTCCAGTACCGAAAATGAAGCGGTTTCCATAATTCCCCCTATTTTTTTACAGATTGCAAAATTATTTGATGGGAAAGAATCTCTTTGATATTTTCCCATTCATAATTTAAGTATATCCAAGAAAGCGATTCTTCCCAATCCCTAAGCATAGTGCCTGAGTTTCGCACAGGATAAAGTTCTTCGGAAAAAGTGCGCTCCGTATAACCTGTGTTCCAGCGGATGTCCTCGGCCTTTACAAACTCGTCACCTTCCTGTAACCAGCCGTACGGTCTTTGATTTTTGGAAACCGTTTCAGGAAGGAGTATGGGTTTCCAGAAGATTTCAAACTCTTCAATTGTCTGCCCTTTTGGCGCGTCAAGGGAAAGCATCCATTCGGCTGTTGCGGAGATACGTTCGTTTCTGTTTCTAAGGCTTGTTAAGGCCTCGGCGCCGTTGATACGGGTATCGTAACGGTGAATACGTCCTGAAGATATTTGTATGTTCTCAATTTCATTGTTTATTTCGAGGACACACGTTTCACCTAAGGAAAGAGCGCCTCCTCCCAATATTTTCATAGAGTATTCATTCCAACCGTGTACACTGCCGCTAAGATAATCAAGCGAGGTAAGAAAAAACTCCCCGTTTTCGTCCGGCATTGAACCGCACAGTCTCATCATGGGAAAATTGTTCAGGGAGATTAAAACGGACTGAACCCCAGCTTTGTTTTTTATTACTGTAACTTCGATGTCTTCATCCGCGCCGTTTTTTTTGCTTGCGCGGTAAACAGTGACTTTTTTTTCTGCGGAGGCGGAACCGTCAAGAGTGCGGCCTGCTTTTTCCATTACGGAAACACATCCTGAAAAAAGTAAAACAAAAAGTAATAAGGCGGCGGCTTTCTTCATATTCAATTAGTAGTATAATTATAATACGGCATTAGGGCAAGTTTGTGCAGATTGATTTTTTGCAGGCTGTCAATTTTTTCTTTAACAACTGCGTCTTCGCAAACGCCCTCCCTGATATACCTGTCCAAAGCGGCATAGGTAAAGCCGAGGTTTTCTTCATCGGACAGGCCGGAAAGCCCGTCTTCCGGAACTTTTTTGATAAACTTTGAATCTAGGCCAAGTTCCCCGCCTAAAGCCTTTACCTCTGTCACCGTTAACCGCGACAGGGGGCTGAAATCGCCGGCCCCGTCGCCGTATTTTGTCGCATAACCGACCCAGTCCTCGCTGAGGTTACATGTATTGGCGACTCTTCCGTTTACCGCGGCGGATACGGCGTACAGCGTCGTCATTCTGATTCTTGCGGGAATATTGATAACAGCCTGCCTGTTAAGCGAAAGAGAAGCGTTTTTTATTGAAGCGAGGAGCGCGTCCACGCTGTTTTTAATATTTATGACAAAATGTTTTATTCCCAAAACGGAGACAAGTTCCTGCGAATAATCGATATCGTGCTGTTCCCCCTGCGGCATCAATACGCCGTAAACTCTGTCTTTTCCAAGAGCCTGCGCGCAAAGTGCTGCCGTTACAGAGCTGTCCTTGCCGCCGCTGATACCGACAACGGCGCTGCAGTCCTTGCCGTTTTGTTCAAAATAGCCGCATATCCATTCAATAAGATCAATCTTTACTTTTGCCGCGTTAAACATTTTTTCTCCTTTTAAATTTCTTTCCTGAATGGGATTACAGGAAGCCCGTCGCTGTTGAATAACTGCCTGTCGAGAGGATTATCCGCCCATGCGTATAAAACTTTTTCTGGGTTCTTTATTGAAGATATATCTATGGAGATTGAATCTTTCCCTTCTATTTGCGCCGGCAGACGCTCCATTTTACCATTGTCAATTATGCCGACATAAGCCTTTTCACCTACCGGAATAGTTTTCAAGCCGCTGGCGCAGTTGTTAAAATAAAGAAAAAGTTTTTCCTGCCGTTTTTCAATACGCTGTAAAATAGGTCCGGGGGAAGAGTTTTCAACGTTGAATAAAGTTTTCTCCGCCGCAAGGAACAGGCGGATGCCTACATCTTTTTTATTAATCGGGTGCAGATCGTTCCACTCACCAAGTTCTAAAGCGGCGGCCATGCCTGTTGCGGGAAGGGACAGGGCGGCTGCCTGCGCTTCCCTGATAATTGCCCATGACGAACTTTCGTCGTTATCTGAAAGATTTTTCCAAATGGGAAGCTGGACAAAGAGGAAGGGAAGTTCCTTGTTGCCGCATTTTTCGCGCCAGTCCTGTATCATCAGACGGAATAATTGCGCGTAATCATGAGGATTAGAATCGTTGGATTCGCCTTGATACCAGATAACGCCCTTTGACGGATATTTCAACAATGGGGCGATCATGGCGTTATAGTTGCCCATAGGCAGACGCTGGAAAAAGAATTCCGCAGGACGCACAGGAGCTGTAGCTCCCACTTTGTATTTCCATGTTCCGGCAAGTTCAATAGATTCGTTATCTGTAAATATGCGGAAAGGCTTGTCCTTTGTAACGCCGCCTTCGCCGTTATTGCAGGTAACTCTGATAACGATCCGGTTTTTTCCCGGTTTTAATCCTTCGCAGGAATATTTGCGCGGCGGATAACGGTAGCCGGTGTTTCCGATTTCACCGCCGTTTATGTAGACTGAGTCGGTGTCTACAGCGGTATTTCCAATCTCAGCGTTGTTTATGTAAACTGTGTCGGCGTCTGTAATTGTGCCAAGCCAAACCTTCGCTTTTTTAGAGGCAAAATCCGCCGTTACGTCAAATTCTTTTGCGAGCCAGACTACGCCGCAAAAATCAGTAAGCCCCGCGGCGGAAAAATCGCCGGGCAGGGACGTTTCGCTCCAGCCGGAAATGTCGGTCTGCGGCTTATCCCATTTTTCGGCAAGCCCACGGTCTTCGCTCCTTAATCGTGTTTCCCATTCTGTAATTGGGTCTGTTGTCTCTTTTGCGGTTTGCTCTCTTTTGGCGCTGTCCGCGTATATTTTGCCTTCGGCGATTTTTTCCGGAAAACATTTAAGAGCGTCCGCGCTCATCCACGATTCAACAGGGGTGCCGCCCCATGCTGTTCTTACAAGGCCTATGGGAACACGGTATTTTTTATACAGCTCTTTTGCGAAAAACCAGCCTGTTCCTGTAAACTCGTGCAAAGTTTCCTTTGAGGGAGAAATCCAAGTGCCGCCTGTTAATTCTTCGCGGGGGGCCGTAAAGTCCCATTCCTGCGGTACTTTGAAAAGCCTGATAAGGGGAAACTCTTTGATTTCCCATTCTTCGCTGAAATCGTCACGCAGGCGGTCCATCTGCATTTCCATATTGGATTGACCGGCGCACATCCACACATCGCCTATGTAAATATCATTTACGGCAGAAGATTCCCCCGCGCAGGAAATATCCATTGTGAAAGGGCCGCCTGACGGCGCCGGATCGAGTGTTATGAGCCATTTACCGTCTGCGTTTTGCGATTCATATTTTTTCCCCAAAAAGGAAGCAGATATTTTCTCTTTGCTCCAAATTGGAAAAGCCTGGTCCCGTTGTATGATCATTCCGTTGCTTATCAATGTTGATAGACTTAAATCTTTCATAAAAGCTCCTTGTATTCCGCCCATAAAACATCCGCGCAATGTTCAATATCCTTGCCGTTACCCGATGCAAAAATTCCTGCAAGGGAACCTACAAAACCGCCCGCAAATTCGGTGCTGAGTATCCGCGCATCATGGTGATCCGAAAAACATGTAAGTGAATATTGATCCTTTCCGCAAAAGAATGAAAGAGCCATTTCTTCGCAGACAGCAGCAAGAACAAGATATTTTTCCGTTACGGGACATTCTGCTTCCGCCAGTATTTGGTCTTCTTTCCCCGCAGCAAGTATCAGGCGCAGCGAAGGTTTTCCGGAAAGCCCGATACAAATTTCAAAACGGTACTGATAGTCCTCGCTTTGCAGTAAAATTATACCTGCGCTTTCGTCTGCCGTCTTTGGCGAAAAATCCACCGCGGCGCAAAACGCCCAGTTTTTGTGCTTGATTCTTCTGCCGGCAAAAGCAGGATGCTCCTTTGTTCCCCGCATTGTCGCCGCCCGTGTAAATAAGCGTAACGCTCCGGAACGGGAATTAAAACTTACAGCCGCATCTTTTTTATTTTCAGGCATACGAAGCATCAGCCAGTGCAGGGGCAGTGCTCCGTTGAAATGATCACAGGAAGGCTCATAACTCCAGAGTGGGTCCTTGTTTGTTATGGGCAAAGGGGGCAGGGGGAATTCTTTTTCTATAAGCCCGGATTTTGACGAGATACACGGCCAGTCGTCTTCCCAATGAATCGGAACCATAAAAGTTTCCCGTCCAAGCGGGCATACTCCGTAATGAGGGCGGGACGCCAAAAGAACCATCCACCAGTTTCCGTTTGTATCGTCAAAAATGTCCGCGTGTCCCGCGTTGATTATATCAGCGTTCCTTCCTAAATGCCTGTGCGTTAAAACAGGATTACTTTTTTTCCCTTCCCACGGGCCGCTTATGTCTTTTGCGCGCGCGACGCAGACCGCATGATCAAGCCCTGTACCGCCCTCGGCATAAAGAAGATAATACCAGCCGTTAATTTTATAAATATGCGGCCCCTCAGGCCAAACAGCGTTGAGCAGCGCTCCGCGCCAGATGCCTGTACTTTTACTTGTTAGCGGATTTTTTCCGGCACTAAGAAGAGACAGATTTATCTCCTGAATGTATATTTCATTATTGCCCGGATACGCTTGACCTTCCGGCACAGAATGAGTACCGCAGTACCAGACCTTTCCGTCATCGTCAAAGAATATCGAAGGATCAATTCCTTCGGCGTCTTTTAACCAGACAGGCTCTGACCAAGGACCGGCGGGGTTTTCCGCGGTAATAATAAAATTTCCGTCTTTTCCTATTAAAGTACAAAGGATGTAAAAAATACCCTTATTGTACCTGATTGTCGGTGCGAACAGGCCTTGGGAAACCTGATGCCCGTCGTAGCATAATTGGCCGGGACGATCTATGGCATTGCCGATTTGTTTCCAGTGGAAAAGATCAACGCTGTGAAAAACCGGAATTCCCGGAAAGTACGCAAAAGTGGAGTTTACCAGATAAAAGTCATTTTCTACCCGGCAAATTGACGGGTCGGGGTAGAAGCCGCTTAAAACCGGATTAATGTATTTTCTGCTCATGTATTGATTTTATCATATTCTGATGTATAGTAGAAAGTAGTAGGAGTTAATCGATGCTGGCTGTTCCTGTCCCTTTTTCACGAGGTTTTAATTTTTCCAAGTGGTTTGAATCACATACTTTTCAGGATATTGTGTTTGATAAATTTACGGAACAGGATTTTGTTGATGTAAAAAGTCTTGGCGCGGATGTTATCCGTGTTCCAATTGCGTTTCATAATTTCACTCTTGGTAAAAATGATCATACCCTTGAAAGCGGCCTGTTAAAATATCTTGATACCGCTGTAGATTGGGCGGAAAAACACGAACTGTACATCATCATTGACAACCATTCTTTTCACCCTGTTGAGCCGACTGACGAAAACATTGATAAAATATTAATTCCTGTTTGGGAACAGATAGCGGAGCATTTTAAAAGCCGAAGCAAATATGTGATCTATGAGGTGCTGAATGAACCGCACGGCATTTCCGATGAACATTGGGGAGAGATTCAGGGAAAGACAATAGAAGCGATACGGAAAGTTGATACCAACCATATAATTATTGTCGGCGGAACGAATTTCAATTCGATTGAAAAGATGACAAAAGTTCCTTCATATACAGACGGTAATCTTATTTATACATTTCACTTTTACGATCCGCATCTCTTTACCCATCAGGGAGCGACATGGAATAAACCGTCTCTCGCTCCTCTGTCCGGACTTCCGTTTCCGTTTGATAAAAACAAACTGCCAAAACCTCACGAAACATTTATCGGAACATGGATTGAAGACTCCCTGAATTCTTATGAAGAAGATTCAAAATTGACAAAACTTACTTCTACACTTGATAGAGCGGCCAATTTCTCCAAAGAGCGGAACGTTCCCGTTTTCTGCGGGGAGTTCGGCGTGTTTATGAAGCAGAGTCCGCCCGAAGATCGTGTAACGTGGTATAAGTTTATATGCGAAGAACTTAAAAAGAGGGATATCCCGTGGACGTGCTGGGATTATTTCGGAGGTTTCGGTATTTTTAAGACAGAAAAAAGGGGAGATTTCCCTTCTGATCTCAATATCGATGTGGTAAATGCTCTTGGTTTTAAGGAGCCATAATGAAAAAGATTTTTTTTATTTTTATCGTTTCTGTTTTTCTTGCCGGTTGTAATACTTCCGAGCCTGCTACAGTTGATTATTCGGAAGGTAATGTTGATGGGGTACTTGCTTCTTCTCCTTTTGAAAAGGGGGTAAATTTTTCCGGATGGTTTGAATCATTCAGCGCTTCATCAATACCGTTTACTAAATACGTTGAGCAGGATTTTGTAAATGTAAAAAGCCTTGGAGCGGACGTGATACGGCTTCCTATCAGAATGCACAGCATGACAGGCGGGCAGCCCGATTATACGCTGGATCCGCTGCTGTTAAAATTTCTTGACATGGCGGTAGATTGGGCGGAAAAATACGGACTGTATATTATAATTGATAATCATTCGTTTGATCCGGTTAAAAACACGGAAGATGATATTGACAAGATTCTAATTCCTGTTTGGGAACAGGTTGCGCAGCGCTATAAAAATCGAAGCGATTATGTAATTTATGAAATTTTAAACGAGCCGCACGGCATTAGCGATGCCAGATGGGGAGAAGTACAGGGGCTGGCGATAAACGCGATTCGTAAACATGACACCAAACATTATATTATTGTAGGCGGCACTGATTATAATTCTCTCGGGAAAATGTCTGCGCTGCCTGAATATTCGGATACAAAACTTATCTATACTTTCCATTTTTATGATCCGTATCTATTTACCCATCAGGGCGCAGGGTGGGGCGGACCGCCGGTATTGAGTTCCCTTGCGGGAGTCCCTTTTCCGTACAACAGCAAACGTATGCCAAAAATTCCTGCGGAGCTTAAAGGAACATGGGTTGAAGGTTCTTTGAATTATAGTTACAGCAAGGATGCAGACCCTAACACGCTGTACAATACGTTAAACAAGGCGGTTTCTTTTTCCAAAGAGCGGAATGTTCCTATTTTTTGCGGTGAGTTCGGCGTATACATGATTAACAGCCTGAAAGAGGATCGTGTCAGATGGTACCAGATTGTCAGTAAAGCGCTTGCCAAGCGCAGAATTTCACGGACAAGCTGGGATTATTACGGGGGCTTTGGCATATTTAATTCCGAAGGAAGGGGGGATTTTTTTGCAGACCTGAATACAGATGTGGTACGCGCATTGGGTTTTACGCCGCCGCCTCAAAAGCCGTATCAATATGAACCTTTTAAAACCGGTTTTACAATTTATGATGATTATCCAAACAGAGACTTTACCTGTGGTTACTGGGATGAAAGTACGGATTTCAGTTTATACGATACCAACGCCGCAAAGGGCGATTTTTCGATAAGATGGGGAAATGCCTCACAGTACAATACTTTTTATTTTGTCTTTGAGAGAGGCGGAAATTTATCAGAAGTTGCAAATAACGGGATTCTTGAATTCCAGGCGCGTACCGAAGGAAAAGCTAAGTTTGACATACGGTTTGTTAACCCGGAAAGCCCCTCTTCAATTCCGTGGCGGATGCGTTATACGATAGATGATACGCTGCTTGTGCCGGACGGTAAGTGGCATACAATCCGTATACCGCTTAACAGCATGGAAGACTTAGGAGCGTGGATAAATTCTACACAAGAATGGATACCTTCACAGAATAAATTTTCGTGGAATAATATTAAACAACTGGATTTTGTTGCGGAACATGGGGACATGAAAGGCGTTTATGTTTGGTTTGATGATATTAAATTAGTTGTTCCCTAGAAGTTTTATCTTGGCGAGAATGTAGTCCAGTTTGTTTTGGTTAAGGACAGCGCGGCGGTACGGTTTATTGGGAATTTCCTTGATTTCGTAACCGCCGCGTTTTATAAATTTTTTGCTTTTTCCTTCGATAAACCAGTAAACAAGGGCAATGTCCTTGTTTGTCAGTTCAATCGCGTTTATTCCTTTTTTGCCCAATGTACAGCCGGAATTAAAAAGGCCGGGAACGGGAAGTTCGTCCCCGTAAAGACTCTGTCTAAGAACATCCTGCCGCTCTTTGCGTTTCAGCTTACTCAATTCTTTTCTGAGGGCGGTAACTTCGTTTTCGATACGGATTCTGTCCTCGTTTTGGGAAGAAGGATATTTTTGGCAAAGCCGTTCAATTTCAAATTTGATGTAATCAAAGCGTCCCAATGATTCAAAGAGAGGCCGGTGGGTATGGCCGATAATCGAAAGGCACCTGTTTTTTATAGCAAACGCATACGCCTTTTTTTCTATGTGAAAACGTTTGTGCGGGTTACGCGCATCTATTATATTTCTTATTCCAAAAGGTTTTAAAATATAACGGATGCCAATTCCCATTAATTTATTAAAATTTGAATAGATGCTTGACAACTGATGACCGTGGAATACATAGGCAGGAACAGTTCCGGTTTCGATTTTTAATACCGTATACAACTGATAGGGGTAGGAACTGTACCGTTTAAGAAGCAGCTGTTCATCATGGTTGCCGATGATTTTGTAGAGCCTGTTTTCTCTTGCAAAAAGATTGAAAACTCTGTAAAGACCGACCCATTTTTCCCGTATTAAATCCAGCGAGTACCTTTGAAGCTCCTCAATATCGCCGTTCAGTACCAGAATCCAGCCGTTTTTAAAGTAATATTCTTCCAGCAGGCAGATTAGCATTTCTCCGTTATCAATACTCAAGTCGTCCCTGTTGCCGCTGCCCATGTGCAAGTCGCTGATAATCAGGATTTTTCCGCCGTTTGAGATGTCGAGGCTTCCGCTGTTTTTTAGCTCTTCATCGGCAAGATGTGTAAGAAATAGTTTGTCAGACATTGGGCCATCAAGGACTTGAACCTCGGACCAAAAGATTATGAGTCTTCTGCTCTAACCAACTGAGCTAATGGCCCCTTGGGATTATTTGTAGCTAAAAAATGGATAAATGTCAATACTTCCCCTGTACCAAATTTGTAAATAAATGTAATATACCTTAATATGTGGAATCTTGCGACAAGGTTAAGGCACACTTTCTATAATCTTGGTTTTTTCGCAAGAACCCTTAAAGGAGTGGGGGGGTTTATACGGAATTATAAGGCTTCTTACAAGATTCTTATAATGCAGATTCTGTTTACTTTCGTATATGCTATGGGAATTTCTTCCCTTCTTGCCCTTGCAATCGGGGCGGCTGTTAATATCATCGGGACGCCCATGCTGATCCAATTTTCGCAGGAACAGTTGATATACTCGATTTTGATAACCATTATTGTCAGGGAATTGGGGCCGCTGTTGACGGCGTTTATTGTTATTGCGCGCTCGGCAACGGCTATTGCGACGGAAATTGCGGGAATGGTGATCTCTCACGAAGTTGAAGCGTATATTTCCGTCGGCGTTGATCCGATTGAGCATCTGGCAGTTCCGCGTTTTTTGGGAGTTACTGTTTCGCTCGTTATGCTGAATATTTATTTTTCTCTTTTCGGGCTGGTCGGCTCTTTTTTGGTCGCTCAGCTTTTTGGCTCTATGCCGATGGCTCATTATTTTACAAATCTATTGCAGAGTCTGAACATACGGGATTTACTGCTCACTATAACCAAGAGCGTCGCGTTCGGAGCGATAATTTCCACTGTCGCGATTATTCAGGGATTTTCTGTTGAAAGGTCAAGTACCGAAGTTCCGGTTGCGGGGCTTCGGGCAGTAGGTAGTGCATTTGCGCTTTGTATAGTTGTAGATGTTTTATTATCGGTTTTGTATTATTTAGTGTTGGCATGATGAACGAAATTATCGAACTGAAAAATGTATTTTTCTCGGCGCAGGAAGGTAATATAATTGATGATGTTTCAATTGAATTTATGGCGTCAAAAACCACCGCTATTGTGGGGCCTTCGGGCGGAGGGAAAAGCACTGTGCTAAAACTTGCCGCAGGTCTTCTGGTTCCGGATCAGGGAGAAGTTTTTTACAAAGACAGAAATATCGCTTATATGAACCGCAGTGAAAATATGGAATTCCGCAGGGAGGGGGCGTTTGTTTTTCAGGATTCGGCGCTCTGGGCCAATCAGACTTTATTCCAGATATTGGAACTTCCGCTAAAAATACATTATCCTGAAATGAGTAACAAACAGCGCGGGGAGCGGATTAAATCCGTAACCGAACTTGTGGGCTACAGAAAGAACCTGAATATAAGGCCGGCAGGGCTTTCCATGGGCGAGCAAAAATTAATAGCGTTCGCGCGCGCCATGCTGTGCAGTCCGTCTCTTCTTTTTTTGGATGAGTGGACAGAGTCGCTGGATGAAACTGCGGCAGACCGGCTTGTTGATATAGTACGGCGAAAACAAAGAGAGCAAACGACAATTCTTTTTGTAAGCCACGATCTGCGGCTTATTATGGATTTGGCGGATTTTGTTGTGGTGATTATAGACGGTAAGCTGCAGGCTAGCGCGCCTAAAGATCAGATAATAACTGATCTGCTGCTTAAAGATTTTTTAAAGATAGGGATAGTGTCATGAAATTTTCAATTCGTTTTGCGGATAAAATTGTTGGTACTCTTGTAATACTTGCGCTGGCAATGCTGGTTGTCGTTATTTTTATGCTTGGAAGAAATCAGCGCTGGTTTGCGAAAGATTTTCAGTATATGACCTATTTTAAGGCCGCTAATGGTTTAAGCATGAACATGGCAGTACAGTACAAGGGCTTTACCATAGGCAATGTCAAAAAAATAATGCTTGCCGATGATGATACGGTTGAGGTCCGCTTTACCATTTTTGAAGAACATAACCACAGGGTAAGGGAAGGCTCTGTTGTAGAACTACAGGCAAGCCCGATTGGACTTGGGAATTCATTTTTATTTTATCCGGGAAAAGGAAAAAATATAATTGATGAGGGCTCTGTGATTCCGGAAATCAACTCTGTTCAGGCGGCGCGGCTTATTCAATCCGGATTGGCGGATGTACCGGCAAACAGCGACAGTATCGGAAATATTATTAATCAGGTTACCGTTATTTTAGAAACGGTAAATCAGTCTCTTGGGAAAATTCTTGGAGACGTAGAAACTACCGTAGGCGGAGTGAGTGATATTGTCCAAAATATTTCAGGTCAGCTTAAACCTATTATGGCAAATGTAGAGTCACTTACCGGTAATCTTAACGATCAGATTTCTCCTATTCTGACAAATGTCGAAACAATTACCGATCAGCTTGCCGCCCCTTCCGGTACTGTTATGTCGATTTTGGACAGCAACGGTCCTGTTTTTACAAGCATAACGGAAGTTCTTGATTCAATTACCGGAATTATGGGCAGTCTGGAAAAAACAATTGAGTTTGTTCCCGCCCAGCTTCCTCAGGTTGCGATTTTACTTTCCGATTTACACAGCGCCCTTGCGGAGGCGGAAAAACTGATTATTGCGCTTAACAACAATCCTCTGCTAAGGGGAGGAGTTCCCGAACTGAAGGAAACAGGTCCCGGAGCCGCAGCTCCCAGAGACCTTGATTTTTAGCGCTTTCAAAGAAAGAATTTGCGTAGAAAAAAATTCGGAGAAAAATTATGAAGAGAGTAGTTTTAATATTTGTTACGTCGATTTTAATTTTTTCATGTTCTTCACAGCCAAAAAATCCGGGCGATGTTATTATTTTGCGGGCGCAGACGGAAAAAGAGCTTGCGCTGGCTAACAGAGAAGCGGGGCGCGGCAATTACGAAACCGCGAAAAGTCTGCTGGAAGAATGTAAACGAAAGGCAGTCAGTGTTGATGATTGGGGGCTAATTATCCGCAGTGGTCTCTCTCTTGGAAACGTAAAGCTGTCTCTTGGGCGCGGTGACGAAGCGTCTACCGAATGGGAAAAAGCCGTACAGCTTGCGCAAAAACACGGGGACAAGGAGCTTTTGTCGGTCAGCAGAATTTATCAGGCAAGGGGAAAACTTATTTCCGGGGGCGCTTCCGCTCAATCTGTCCTTGATGAAGTAAACCGCGAAGCCTCCAATATAAAAAAAGATAAACTCTACCTTGCCTTTTCATGGCAGGTAAAAGGGCTCAGCCTTCGCGCCCTAAGTTCCTTCCGTGATGCGGAAAACGCTTTTAAGCAAAGCCTTGCAATTCACGAAAAAGAAAAGTATCTTGAAAATGCTTCCTATGATTGGTATACTATTGCGTCTATCCGTTCCATGGCAGGCAATACAACTGGCGCACTGCAGGCGCTGGAATCCGCAATCGCGCTTGACCGCCGCGTTGAAAATTCCTGGGCGCTTGCCGCAAATTGGCGTGCGATGGGGGACGTTTACCGCAAGGCGGGAAACAATCAGGCGGCAAACGAGGCGTATCTGCGCGCAAAGGAAATTTACACGGCTGTGGGAAATGAAAGAGACGCGGCGGAAATTGACAAAAGAATAAATAATTGAGGTTCCTGAAAACTTCAATCTAAAAAATTAGGAGTAAATATGAATAATGTCTTTATGGATACATATCACAGGCTTCCCGTAGTTTTCGCAAGGGGCGAAGGAAGCTGGCTCTATGATATTAACGGAAAAAAATATCTGGATTTTACCAGCGGCATTGCGGTAAATCTTCTTGGCCATAATTACGCGCCATTGGTAAGGGCTGTTTCTGAACAGGCGGCCAAATACATTCATGTCTGCAATTACTACCAGAGTGACGTAACAGCCGCGTTCGCGCAAAAGCTTGTCAACGCGTGCGCTCCCGCCGGCATGAAAAATGTGTTTCTCGCTAATTCCGGCGCTGAAGCCAACGAAGGCGCCTGCAAAATTGCGAGGAAATATTCGCTGTTAAAATACGGCCAGGGCCGGCATACAATTGTAACACTTAAAGGGAGCTTTCACGGCAGAACAATTACCACGTTAGCCGCAACCGGACAGGAAAAGTTTCACAAAGACTTTGGCCCGTTTACCGAAGGCTTTGTTCACATTGAAGGCGGCGACATCGCGGCCTTGGAAAAAGCGCTTGATGGAAAAACCGTAGCCGGCCTGTTAATTGAAGCGGTGCAGGGCGAAAGCGGAATCATTGTGCAAAGCGCGGAATTTATTTCCGCCGCCGCGAAACTGTGCGCCGAAAGGGATATTCTGCTCATCTTTGACGAAATCCAGTGCGGACTTGGCAGAACCGGAACTTTCCTCGCTCTTGAACAGTACAATGTAAAAGCCGACATTGTTACTCTCGCGAAAGGACTTGCGGGCGGCATTCCGGCCGGCGCAGTCCTTGCGGGAGAAAAAGCCGCCGACGTTCTTAAAGTAGGCGATCACGGCAGTACATTCGGGGGAAACCCTGTTGCCGCGGCCGCAGGGCTTGTCATACTGGAGACCGTAAACACTCCGGAATTTTTGGAAGAAATTAAGCGAAAAGGCGAAATATTATTGTCGGCAATCAAACAGCACCCCAAAGTAAAAACTGCGCGGGGAAAAGGTTTGATGATAGGCTTTGACATTGAAGGCAACAGTTGGCCGCTTTTGGAAGCCGCGATAGCAAGAGCAGACCTGGCAAAAAACCAGTGCGGTCTTCTGATGCTGTCATCCGGAGAGCATACCATCAGGTTATTGCCGCCGTACTCCTTAACCGACAGTGAAGCAGAGCAGGGGCTCGCGATACTGTCCCAGTTGTTGGGTTGACAAACCCCTTCATTTTATTCATAGTTAAAAAACTCATGGTGGATGTAGATCAGTGGTAGATCTCCAGATTGTGGATCTGGCCGTCGCGGGTTCGAACCCCGTCATCCACCTTATGTTTTTCTAATCCAAGCGTTCGTAGCTCACCTGGATAGAGTACCAGACTTCGAATCTGGTGGTAGCAGGTTCGAGTCCTGCCGGACGCGAATTATTCCCAAAAGACATCACGCAAAGGACGCAAAGTTTTTGTATAACCCAAAAAAATATACAAAAGATAGGAAGGATTGTGTTTTTAGAACATGGTTTACAGATAAATAATAATCTGAGGAGTATTATATTGAATATGAAGCTAATATAGAATTTGAAATTGATAATGGAATGTATGGATTAAGAAAATGGGGTGCTTTTCAAAAAGGGGATGCCGCATTAATATGATTATATAAAAATAAAAGAAATTGTAAGGAGTTAACCATGCCAGAAACAATAAACGCCGGCGATTCATCCAAAATCACAAGGGAGTATTTTGATTCCCTGCTTGTCGAAATGAGGCACATTGACGGAGTTCTGCCTTCAACCAAGCTGGAACTTTACGGTGAAACTTTTTCCACGCCGATTATGCTGGCGGCCCTGTCCCATTTGCAGTCCGTTCATCCCGAAGGCATGGCGGAGGCCGCGCGCGGGATCAAGGCGGCGGGCGCTGTGATGTGGGCAGGCATGGGGGAAGATGCGGAACTTGAAGCCATCACCGCAACTGGAGCCAGAACAATCAAAATTATCAAGCCCCATGCAGACAACCGCGATGTATTTAAAAAGATCGAACACGCCGAAAAGTGCGGCTGTCTTGCCGTCGGCATGGATATTGATCACGCCTTCAACAGAAAGGGCGAGTATGATGTAGTTCACAATCTGAATATGAGGCCGAAGAGCTTTGATGAAATCAGGGATTTTGTAAAAGCAACAAAATTGCCGTTTGTAATCAAAGGTGTTTTAAGCGAGCAGGACGCGTATAAATGCCTTGACGCCGGAGTGCGCGGAATTGTGGTGTCTCACCATCACGGCCATATTGATTACGCTTTGCCGCCCCTGCGCATATTGCCCGTTATCACAAAAGTAATAAGAAAGCAGATTCCGGTTTTTGTAGATTGCAGTATCGACAGGGGAATGGACGCCTTCAAGGCGCTGGCGCTCGGAGCCGACGCTGTTTCCGCAGGACGCGTCATTATGGGGCCGCTTGGAGCGGAGGGAGCAGAGGGGGTAAGAAAACTCATTGCCGCAATGACCGAAGAGCTAGCCGGAGCCATGGCGGCGACTTGTTCAAAGGATATACAGCATATTGATCCCTCGCTGATTTGGACGCCGGCTCGAAAGTTATAAAAGATTCTTTGCTTTTTTTGGATTTTTACAATATAATAACACTAACGTAAAAAATCTTGGAGAAAACAATGAATGATGAAACTTTGAGTATTACAGAAAGCATTTCCGAAGGAACGTGCAATCTTACCGCGAAAGGCCGGATTGATTCCAACAGCGCGGCGCTTCTTCAGGAAAAGCTGGAGAATGCTCTTAAAACAGATAAAAAAAACATAATTCTGAATATGTATGAAATAAAATATCTTAGCTCTATAGGAATAAGAGTAATTTTAAAAATATACAAGCAGGCTAAAGAAACAGGTATTACATTTAACATATCGCACCCGTCCGAATTTGTTAAAAATGTTTTGGGCATGGTCGCCTTAAAAGAGATGCTGGTGACATAGTGTATTCGATAAGGGCGAAAATTTTAAGTATTGCGCTTTTATTTATTGCCTCGATAGGCGTTACATTTGTTGTTTATTCAATGATAACAACCGTAAGGTACAAACGCCTGCGCCTTGATAGCATCGAAAAGACAGTTCAAGTTGAAACGGAAAAAGTAAACAGAATAGTATCGGTAATAGAGCGCGGCGCGAAATTTTACGCAATCGGCGGAAAACTCATCTTTCAAATTCAACAGGAAGAATTCGGTGAAAAATTAGCGATTGAGTTTCTTTCAAATTTACCAATGGCAGTAGGCGGCGGTCTTTGGTTTGAGCCTTACGCTTATAAAAAAGACAGACTGCGCGAAGGTTTTTACGCTTTCTACGATAAAGAGTCGGGAAAGATACGGTTAGATGATACTTTTTTTATGGACGAATACGATTATCATAATAAGAGCTGGTATCGTGAAATCGCGGACAGCATAAAAGAGCCGTATCATGTTGCGTGGGCAAAGCCTTATCTCGACGATTCCGGTTCATTCAGCCTGATGACAACGGCAGGTTCCGGCGTTTTTGACGAAAACGGAAAACTTATCGCGCTGTCAATTGTGGATTGGGAAATTGACGAAGTCGTAAAGGAGTTAACCGCAATAAAACCTACGGAAAACAGTTTTGTTCTGTTATGCGTTCCGGAAAAAGATTATGTAATTTCCAGTACGCGCACAAGGTTATTGACGGGCGCGGGTATGGAAAGCATCCCTTGGGATATAACCGCCGGTACTTTTGATTTGGACGGAATCACATATATGCGTTTCAGCAGAACCATGGACAACGGCTGGTTTCTGTCAATTCAAATTCCGGAAAAAGAAATTTTTGCCGAAGTGGAAAAGCAAAACAGCCGTTTTTCAAAAATAATAGCAACAGCGTCAATATTACTGCTCCTTCTTGCCTTTTTATTGATTTCAAAGTTAATTAACAAACCGATTAAACAGCTTATCTTTGCCGTTTCTCAGCTTGCAGAAGGCAATCTTGACACGCAGATTAAAATATCGTCACATGACGAGTTGAGCCTGCTTGCGGATACGTTCAACAAAATGACAGGCGAGCTAAAAAAATCAATCGAAGAAAACGCGCACGAGCGTACGGAAAAGCAGAGGATTAATACCGAACTTAGCGTAGCTTCTTCAATACAGCTCAGTATGCTGCCGAGTATTTTTCCCCCGTTTCCCGAAAGGACGGAGTTTGACATCTATGCGTCGATGACTCCTGCAAGGGAAGTGGGCGGCGATTTTTACGATTTCTTTTTTGTAGATAAGGATAATCTTGTGGTAGTAATTGCCGATGTTTCAGGCAAGGGAATTCCCGCCGCCCTGTTTATGGTAACTGCGAAAACATTAATAAATAATAACAGCTCCTGGAAAAGCCCTGCCGCTGTTTTTGAAAATGTAAACAAAAAGTTATGTGAAAATAATGAAATGGGTCTTTTTGTTACGGCAATTATAGGTTTTTATAATATTCCTACCGGAAGATTTGTTTTTGTTAACGCCGGGCATAATCCTCCGCTTTTATCAAGAAACGGAAAAAATTATGAGTTTGTAAGAACGGAGCCCTGTATTGTTTTAGCGTTCATGGAAGATATAAAATACAGGGAAGAAGAATTGTACCTTCAGCCGGGCGATGTGTTTTATTTATATACCGACGGAATAACGGAAGCAATGTCACATGATATGGAATTGTTTGGCGAACAGAGGCTTATTAACGCGCTCAACAAAAATAAAGATCGTTCGCCGCAGGAGCTCTTGCATGCGATAAAACGCGAAGTTGACAATTACGCGGACGGAACAGAGCAGGCGGACGACATTACAATGCTCGCCCTCAAGATATACGAAAACGCGGATAATTCCGTGAAAAAGTTTAAACTTCAGGCAAAGGTTGAGAATTTAAGCCGATTAATTGATTTTGTAAATACGGAATTGAAAAAAAGCGGCTGCCCGCCCGATCTGCAGGATCAAATTAACGTTGCTGTAGAAGAAATTTTTGTAAACATAGCGAATTACGCTTACAAGCCGGATGCGGGCGATGTAACTCTGTCTATTTCAATTGGAAATAAAGTGGTTGTAAAGTTTGAGGATACCGGGAAACCCTACAACCCGCTTGAACAGGCCGACCCGGATTTGGAAACAGACCTTTCCAGCCGCGAAATCGGCGGTCTTGGGATTTACCTTGTTAAAAAGCTGGTTGATTCGATTGAATATTCCCGTGTTGATGATAACAATGTTCTTGTGATTACTAAAGGGCTTCTTTGAGTAATATGTAATCCCCTCCAATAATTCCTATCGTAATTGCGGTATAAATGTATGCCCTCCTATGATTATTGTCAATGAAATAATTAATTTTTACCCCTTAGCCGCCCCGCTCCCAAACAACAACATTTCTCATTTCACATTTCAAACTGCTCACTACTAACTATTAATTGTTCACTATTAACTATTAACCCCTCCCCAAAAAATACCGATATATAAAAAGAGGTATTGTCATGATTTATGAAAAATGTAAGGACATCTTATTAAGGGAGAGGGAACTTGTCCAAAAAGCGGCCTGTGAGCAGGAAAAAATGCGGGTTGCGGTGTTTAACCGCGAATGGCCGGGCTTTGAAGACAATGTTGACGCGCTGACCATAATCGAAAACCAGCTGGCGCAAATGGAAGATGAACGCGAACAGCTTTTTTACGCTTTTGAAGCGCTTTTACAGCATAAAGACCATTCCTACGAAAGAGACGGCAAGGGGCGTTTTTACGCGATGGTCTCTCTTTTGCCCGAGAACCAGCGCAATGACCTGACCTCAATTTACCGCAGTTTGAAAATGGAAACTCTGGCGTTGCGGATAGCGAATGAGTCTCTCAGGACATATCTGGGCGGAATTAAGAATACAATCAGGGAATTTTTTGATCAGGCGTTTCCGCAGAGGGCGGGAAAGATGTATACGCCGCAGGGAGTTCATCTTTCACATGATATGCGCAGCATGGTTTTGAATCAGAGTTTTTAAGGAGTATATATGACCTCAACATTTATGGGATTGGAAATCGGCAGAAGAGGGCTTCATGCCCACCAGCAGGGACTGGCGGTTACCGGACATAACCTTGACAATATCAAAACCGAAGGGTATTCGCGTCAAAGGGTGGAGATAACTCCGTTTGAACCGATTTATCTGCCGGGACTTAACCGCGCCCTTACGCCCGGCCAGATTGGACAGGGGGCGTCGGTCGAGCGAATCGAGCGCATACGCGACGAGCTTTTGGACAAGCGGATTGTCGCGCAGTCTTCGGGAGAAGGTTATTGGACTGTCCGCGACCGCTATATCCGCGAGATGGAGCAGTTCTATCTTGAGACAGGTGCCAATTCCGTAAGAAGCAAAATGGATAAATTCTGGGACGGATGGCAGGAGCTTTCACAGCACGCCGCGGACACGGAATTCCGCACAGCAGTTCTTCAGCGCGGAAAAACTCTGATAGACGGCATTCACAACCATTTTAATAATTTGAAAAGGCTTCAAACTCAGGTTGACGAAGATGTACAGATAAATGTTGAAAGAGTAAACGAAATAACGCGCCAAATCGCTATGCTTAACAAAGATATAACCCGCATAAAGGCAATCGGCGATAACCCCAATGATCTTATGGACAGGCGCGATTTGTTAGTCGACAATCTTTCCTCGATAATTGACGTAACGGTAAGCCATTTGGATCATGATGAATTTATGGTGCATACTTCCGGTCATGTTCTGGTACAGGGGCAGAACGCGCGTCAGTTTGATATGCGCAAAGATATTGATTACGAAGGTTACGCGCATATTTTCTGGCGCGATACAAAGGACCAGATTGTCTTTACAAAGGGAAGCCTTGGTGCGCTTTTGGAACTTCGCGACGTTACCATCGAAGATGAAATTCAGGGTCTTGATAACATGACCATGAATTTTACAGACCTTATAAATGAAATTCACAGTACAGCGTACGGGGCGAACGGCACTACCGGAAACAATTTCTTTTCCGAGTATCCGTTTGTAACAAACGTAAACGGAAATTACGACCGCTCAGGAGACGGCGTTTTTGATTCCAGTTACATATACAGAATAAACGGACAGAACCGTCTGGAATCGCATGCCCAGCCGGGTCTTGAAGGGATGATAACCCTTTCGGGCGCGGACGGGGACATAAACGTGCCTTATTATCCTACCGACACGGTTACGGACATTATTACAAGGATTAACAATTCCGGCGCTGAAGTTGCGGCGCGGCTTAACAGGGACGGGATACTTTCATTAAAAGGGACTCCGGCAGAAACTGTGGAAGGCAGAAGGGTCAATCCTGATTTTGTTATACGCCATGTTGAAGATTCGGGGCATTTTCTTGTAGGTTACGCCGGATTACTGCTTGAATCGGGAGCGGAAGGCGCTTTCTCTTGGGACAGGGCAGATGCCGTAACAAGTCTTCGCGGCGGGGCTGAAAATTACGCTCTTGCCCCTGTTGCGCATCCTTCCGGCTGGATCGAGGTAAACCCCGCGCTGTTAAAAGACCCGACTTCTGTCGCGGCAGGCTTTGGCTACAACGGCAGAGCGGCTAACCCTGGAAACGGGGACGCGGCGGCGGAAATCGCCTTAATCAGGAACAGCCCTGTAATGGTAGGCAAACTTGCCACCTTTGACGACTACTTTGCCGATTCTGTCGGGCGCATCGCTCTGTTAGGCGAACAGTCGGGTATGGCGAAGGAAACGGAAAACCGCATTATGAAGTATTTAACAGACTGGCGCAGGTCAATTTCCGGCGTCAACATGGATGAGGAACTAGCGAATATGATCCGTTATCAGCAAGGCTATAACGCGGCGGCGCGCTTTATAACAACGGTAAATTCGCTGTTGGATACAATAATCAACCGTTTGGGAGTTTAACACCTAAAGGAGTTTAACACCTAAAGGAGTTTAACAAGGAGTAAGTTATGAAAAGAATATCGAGTGACATGGGCATTTCGGACATGCAATTTTATCTTAAACGCAAGGAAGAGGCGATTTCTAATATTCAGAATCAGATTGGATCAAACAACAGGCTCAATCAGTTAAGGGATGATCCTATTGCCGCTTCCCACGCCGTGCGTTATGAGTCATTTTTAGCGCGCCTTGACCGTTACGAGACCAATACCAAGTACGCGATGGAACATTTCAGCAACACTTACGATTATCTGAACGAGTCAAATGCGATATTGCAGAGGATACGCGAACTTGCGGTAACGGGCGCAAACGGCGTCTATTCGGCTGACGAACACAAAATCATGGCGGTTGAGGTAAATGAACTGTTAAAAGAACTTGTCGCTATTTCCAACAAGACAGGGCCCGACACAAAACAGGCGTTTGCGGGCGACAAGGTTTTTACAGAACCTTTCCGCACTGTCGAGGGCAGAGTAGACGGCGGCGATGAATCGATGATAGTCCGTGTTGAATACCGCGGAGCTGGAGCGACACGCAGGGCGGAAATAAGCGACCGTACCTTTTTGGAGCTTGATCTTGGCGGGGACGAGGCGTTTTGGGCGGAAAGAATGAAAATTTTTTCATCAACAGACGCTACCGATTACCGCGTGCAGGCGGCGGGTTCGTTCTTTATAGACGGAGTTGAAATTCAAGCGGCTCCCGGGGACACGTTACCCGCCATTGTCGCGAAGATTAACGATTCGGCGGCTCCGGTAAAAGCGTACATCGACCCGGATTCAAGAGGGCTTGTTCTGGAAGGAACAACCCCGCACTTAATGCGCGCCGAAGACCGCGAGGGAGGGGCGACGGTGTTACGCGATCTGGGAATTATAAACGGAAATATGCAGAATAACGCCCCAAACTGGAGCAATACCGCGCGCGTTCACGGCGGTTCAATCTTTGATATGGTTATCCGCCTAAGGGACGCAATGTTAAGGTCAGACCATGAATTTATCGGAAGCCAGGGCATTGCAGGAATGGACCTTGCGGTAAGCAATATCGCCGTAAAAATGGCGGATGTCGGTAGCCGCCAGGAACGCGCCGAAATGACATGGCAGAGGATCAACAGGGAAATTCCCGACATAACGAATATGCTTTCCCGCGAAACAGGTCTTGATTTAACGGATGCCGCCACAGAACTGAAAATGTTCCAGCTTGCGCATCAGGCGGTGCTTCAGACAGCGGCAAAGATTATTCCGCCGTCATTGCTTGATTTTTTAAGGTAAGCGGGCGTTAGCCGATATAAAACAGGAGTAAAAATGAAAGTAAACAGCAAAGCCTTTGGACTTATTGAAGTTGACGACAGGCAGAAAATTACCATTCCCGAAGGGCTTTACGGCTTTGAAGATTATAAAGAGTATGTGCTGATGGACGCGGAACACCAGCCTTTTTTCTGGCTTCAGTCGTTAACAGAAAAAGATATCGCATTCATATTAATTAATCCGTTTATTTTCCGCCCGGATTATGAGCTGAACATTACTAACGAAGAAATAGAAGATATTGGGATAACATCTCCGGAAAAAGCGCTGATCTTCGCCATTGTAACAATTCCTCCCGACGGAAGCGCGATGACAGCTAACCTTCAGGGGCCCCTGATAATTAACCGCGACAATATGACGGGAAAACAGGGGATTCTGGCAGATGTCCGCTGGAATACAAGGCATGACATTGTCGCCGAGTTGAATAACGCGGGGAAACCATAATGCTTATACTTTCAAGAAAAATAAATGAAAAAATTATAATCGGTGACGATATAACTGTTTCAGTAATTGAAATCCGCGGCGATCAGGTGCGTCTTGGAATAGAAGCGCCCAAAAAAGTAAAAGTTTTCCGGCAGGAAGTTTTTGAAGCAATAACCGCGGAAAACAAAGCCGCATCAGAATCCGCCTCTGTCATCCCGAAAGTCGATTTCCACGGAGCCAGCAGACAACCGCTTTAACAAATGAGCAATGAGCAATTATCAATGAGCAATGAATAGTGAACAGTTAACAGTTAAAAGTGAACAGTTAATAATTAACAATGAAAAATGTTCACTGTTCACTATTCACTGTTAACTATTCAATGTTAATTTGTTCAGTTGTTTAATCAAAGCGGACATATCGCGTGCCATTTCCGCCGTAAGTAACTGATTGTCGGGTAACGTTAATTCAAGAGCGTGAAGGCCGAGCCTTGACAACAGAGGTTTTTCGTCAACAGGGTCGCCTTTCCAGCCGCGTTTGAACGACGAAAGTTTTATGGGGTTTTCCTTTCCATATAGATTGTCGCAGACTACAGGGTGCCCCAAAGCCGCGGCGTGTACTCTAATCTGGTGAATTCTTCCGGTTTCCGGGCGCGCTTCAAGAACGCTGTAGTTTCCCGCGCTGAATAAACAAGTAAAACGTGTAAAAGATTCTTTTCCCTGATATTTGTCAATAATCGTCATGTGTTTTTTGTTGCCGTTTGGTACAAGCGCAAGATCGCAGGTTGTTTCCTTCCATGAAGTGCGCCCGTGAACAATAGCGATATATTTTTTGGAAACCTGCCTGTGTTCAAAAGCAACTGACAAACTGCGGTGTGTTTCCCTGTCCTTTGCGAAGATTACAAGGCCGGAAGTTTCTTTGTCTATGCGGTGGACTGTATAAATTTTGGGAAGCTTTAAATCGCGCTCTAAGAGTTTGTCCAGCCTTTCTTGTGATTCATCCCACCTGTCGCCGCCAATGGAAATCCCCGATGCTTTATTTACCGCAATAAAATGAACGTTATCTGTAATTATTGAATACGGAGGCAAAGATTTCATTAAAAATTCTTCTTATATCTTTTTTCTTGAGCCGGGCTTTACAACAGGGATTCCCTTTTTGCAAAGCTCACATTCCGACGCATCCCAGTTTTCGGAACTTACTTTTACACCAGGATAAAACGGCCACGGGATATCTTTTGCATCTTCTGTACGGCGGTCAACAACACAGGCAAGGGCTGTAACTTTTGCGCCGGCCAGCTCCAGCGCCGCGGCGCACTCCATCGAGGATTTTCCGGTAGTAACAACATCTTCGACAATAAGAACATTCTGTCCCGGCTGTAATTCAAAGCGGCGCACAGTCATTGTACCTGTATCGTCCCTCTCCGTAAAAATTGCCGGAAGCGAAAGCTGCCTCGCGACCTCCCATGCGGCAATAATTCCCCCCATCGCAGGCCCAACTACTATGTCAACTTTAATTTTTCCGCTTTTAATGTCATCCGCTATTTTTTCCGCAACAGGCTTCAAAGCGGTCTGCGCCTTATCCGGGTATTGTAAAAGCCTTGCGCACTGAAAATATTTATCGGAATGCCGCCCGGAGCTTAGAAGAAAATGCCCTTCCAGCATCGCGTCCGATTCACGTAACAGTTCAATAATTTTTTCCATGTTTTCATCCTTCAATTTTAGTTCTGATTGATATTTCAGTTACAGTTGGCATTTTATTATCAATTAAATAATCATGTATTCCGTTGATAATTTCAATCATTGCGTGCGGATTCGCGAAAGTCGCGGATCCCACCTGTATAGCGTCCGCTCCCGCCATAAGGAACTCAAGCGCGTCATTTGCGCAGGTAATTCCGCCAATACCGATAATCGGCACGTGCATTTTCATTTCTTCCAATGTGTCAAAAAGTTCCCAAACCATGCGAAGGGCAATCGGTTTTATTGCCGGCCCTGAAAGACCCGCGCTGATATTGTCAAAGATCGGTTTGCGGCTAACAGTGTCTATCCCCATTGCCTTAAAAGTATTGACAAGCGAAAGAGCATCCGCTCCGGCTCTTATACAGGAAAGCGCTACAGCCGCAAGAGACGGAGCGTTAGGGGAAAGTTTTATCATCAGCGGCTTTCTTGTACATACGCGCTTTACCGCCGCGACAAGAGCGGCTGCCGTTCCCGGATCAAGACCGAATGCCATGCCCCCAAGTTTTACATTGGGGCAGGATATGTTTAGCTCTATCATGTCTACAGACGATTCGTTAAGGAGGACGGCCCCTTTGACATATTCATCCGCTTCCGCCCCGGACAGGTTTGCGATTATCGCAGGCCCCAATTTCCTCATATACGGAAGATCGTTTTCTAAAAATGACTGAATACCGGGATTTTCAAGGCCGATTGAATTCATCATGCCCGAAGGAGTTTCCCAGACACGGATGCCGGTATTTCCCGTCCTTGGAGTTAATGTAAGACCCTTTGTACAAATACCGCCAAGAAGCGATATGTCTATTATGGAATTGTATTCGCGGCCGTACCCAAATGTTCCGGAAGCGGCAATAACCGGATTTCGTAACTGTACTCCGGCAATATTAACGGAAAGACTGTTTACGGTATTATTCATGTTTTCACTCATTGATGATTAAATCCTTTGAAGAAAAAATAGGACCGTCCGAACAACAGCGGCGGTTTCCTTTTGTTGTGCGGATTGTGCAGCCAAGACAGGCCCCGGCCCCGCACGCCATACGGCTTTCCATTGACACATAACATGGAACATCTTTTTTGTTGCATTTTAACAATAATGCTTTTAACATTTCAAACGGGCCGCATGAAAATATTATGTCATATTTTTCCGGTTCAAAAAAATATTCAACTATGCGCCCGCTTAGGGCATTTACTCCGTCTTCGGCGGCGATAATTACTTTTTTTGCGTTTTTTCCTGCGCCCAGCATAGCGTCCTCTTGTTCTTTTTCCTTAAATCCTGTTTTAAAACCGGCGTAAAAATGAAAATTGTAATCCGGTTTTTCGGCGACAAGAGCTGCAAGAGGGGCAATTCCGGCGCCTCCGCTTACAAGAGCTGCGCTGCCGCTATCGGGCAAGAAATCCGCCCACGCATTGCCGAAAGGGCCTGTTAGCTGCATTTTTTCGCCGATTTGCATCTGCGAAAATTCCTGCGTTCCCTTGCCGTGCCGGGTAATAAGGAATTTCACTGTATTTTGCACAGGGTTAAATTCAAAGACGCCGATTGGACGAGGCAGAAAGAAAGAAAAACGAACAGGCTTTATCATAAAAAATTGACCAGCTCTGGGAGCCGGCCCTGTCCATGTACAATGAAGAATAAAAGTTTCGCCATCCACAGGATAATTGGCTGTTATTTCGCAGATAACTGATTTCGCCGCATTAGCCGTACACATTATTTTCTCCCGTTTGTTTCAAGTAAAATCTCGTCACGCATTTTTATTGCCGCTTTACGGGCGGCAAGGGCGGCAAAAGCGTTATCTGCATTTTGACTGCCAGCCTCTTTTTGCCATGCCGTTATAATCGAACGTGAGGCGTTTACCACGCCGCCGTTTCCTTCGCGTAACAAAAGCGCGGCATCCTGCGCTCCGCCGCCCTGCGCTCCGTATCCCGGAATAAGGAAAAACAGGTTGGGGTAGTTCTTTCTTATATCCGAGGCTTCCTGCCTTTCCGTACAGCCGACTACCGCGCCAAATATGCCGTATCCCTTTTTCCCCGCGTATTTGGCGGCAAGCTCTGCCAATTTGTCTCCTACCTTATTATAAACTTTTTTTCCGTCATTTGTTTCCAAAAACTGAAAATCCCTCATTCCCTGATTGCTTGTCCTCATAAGAACAAACGCGCCGCCGCCGTTGTTCTGCGCTTGTGAAAGCCACGGTTCAACGGAGTCCATTCCCAGGTAGGGGGTTAAAGTTACAAAGTCCGCCTTAAACTCGCCTGCAAGATGGGCTTTCGCGTAACGGGTTGCGGTATCGGCAATGTCGCCGCGCTTGATGTCGGCGATTACAATTCCGCCTTTTTTGCGGATGTATTCAAGGGTTTTTGTATAAGCGCAAAGACCGGATATGCCCATCTCTTCGTAATATGCGATTTGAACCTTGTAACACGCCGCAACATCAAAAGTAGCTTCGATAAGCGCGGTGTTAAACGCAAGAACAGCATGCGCGTCATCCGCGGCTTTTTTTCTTTCCGCCGGCGGGACATAATCCGCAGAAGTATCGAGCCCCACGCAGACATGGCCTTTGGAGGCGACAGCGTCAAACAACAAATCTACCGCGGGCGTTTGAGTTACCATCTTAAATCTCCTGCAGAAATTATTTCGTCGCAGTATTCGCAGCGGTAAGTGCGAAGTTCGCTGTTTTCAAGATGGAAAACATGGGTTATATAATTTTCCGTAGAGCTTATACAGCGGGGGTTTTTGCATTTAAGCACGTTCTCGACTCTTTCGGGAAGCTGGAGTTTTATTTTCCTTGTTACGCGCTCATTTTCAATAATGTTTACGGTTATGTTCGGGTCAATTAACCCCAGAACATCAAGATTAATTGAAATGGTATTGTCAATCTTTATAATGTCCTTTCTGCCGCAATTTGATGACGATGCGTTAGCTACAAACGCGACAGTATAGGGAACCTTATCCAGCCGCAGCCAGTTGAAAATTCTGATTCCAAGTCCCGCCTTAATGTGATCGATTACAATTCCGTTTTTTATCTCTTCTATATTTAACATTTTAAACCACTCCCAGTACGCTGGATAACAGCGCCATGCGGACATACATTCCGTACTTTGCCTGCGCAAAATACGCGGCCCGCGGATCGGTATCGACCTCTACGGAAATTTCGTTTACCCTTGGAAGAGGGTGAAGGACGATTAAACTTTTCTTGCCCGCCTGCATCTTTTCGGCATTAAGAACATAGGTGTCTTTCAATCTGATATAGTCATCCTCGTTAAAAAACCGTTCCCGCTGAACCCTTGTCATGTAAAGCACGTCAATCTCCGGCATGGAATCTTCAAGTTTTTCCTTTTCGTAAAATTCGACATTCTGTTTTTTTAATATGCTTTGTATATAATCGGGAAGGACAAGTTCCGTGGGAGAAATAAAAATCATTTTGATTTTTTCATAACGGGCAAGCGCTTTTGCCAGCGAATGAACCGTTCTGCCGAATCTTAAGTCGCCGCAAAAACCGACGGTAAGGTTTCCTATTTTTCCCAACAGCCGCTTTATCGTAAGAAGGTCGGTCAAAGTCTGGGTAGGGTGGTGATGCCCCCCGTCTCCCGCGTTGATAATCGGGACGGAAGAATACCGGCTGGCAAGAAGGGAAGAACCTTCTTTCGGGTTTCGCATGACAATCGCGTCCGAGTAACTTGCCGCCATGCGGATTGTGTCGGCAAGGCTTTCGCCTTTTGACGTGGAACTGGAGCCGGGATCGGCAAACCCAAGACAGCTTCCCCCAAGGCGCAGCATGGCGGCCTCGAAACTAAGCCGGGTTCTGGTACTTGGCTCAAAAAACAGGGTTGCCAGCAGTTTACCGCGGCAGCTTTCGCGCAGGTACTTTTCGTCTTTTTCAATTTTTTCCGCAAGAGAAAAAAGCCCATCCATTTCGTCCAGCGAAAAATCTTCAGGTTCTACAAGGGATCGTCCTTTTAACATTTGCCCTCTCTCTTTAGTTGCTTTATCTCTTAATTTAATGTATTATTGGGTATGAGTAAAGGCTTATCTTATGTTTTTGTAACGCCTTATACAGTCGCGAAAAGCAGAACCGGCGGAGTTCTTTCCCGCCTGCTTACCCGTACCGATTTGGATTTGGTCGGCGCACAGATTTTTACGCCGGATCGTGATTTTGCCGACAAATATTCAGAATCCCTTAGGCAAAGGGCTCCTCAAAACCAACTGGTACTTTTGGCGGACTATGTCAAGCAGTATTTCGGCCCTTCCGGCGGCAGGGCGCACCGGACGCTTTTTCTTCTTTTCCGCGGCGAGAACCCTTGTGAGAAACTTCTTAATACCTGCGGCCATTTGTATACTCAGCATGTTGAAGTAGACGCCCTCGCCGGTGAGACAATCCGCGACACTTATTCCGATTTGATTTTTAACGGCGGCAACCCGAGCGACGTACGTTATTTTGAACCTGCCGTTCTTACTCCAAGGCAGCAGGACGAAGCAAATGTCGACCTGCGCTTTATAGCGGATTTTCTTGAAGGAAAAGAAAATATTGTCCAGAATGTAGTTCATCCCGATCCATCAAAAATTGAAAGAACGCTTGTCATTATAAAGCCCGATAACTGGACGCACAATTCATCGCGTCCCGGCGCAATTATCGATATGTTCTCCCGTACAGGACTTCGCATTATCGGCATGAAGATTCATCATTTCTCGCTTTCGGAAGCGCTGGATTTCTACGGGCCTGTAGAAAACGCACTTAAAGAAAAGCTGTCTGTAACTTTTGGGCAAAGGGCCCAGGAGCTTTTGGAAAAAGAATTTAAAATTCAGTTGAGCGCAGATATGGTTAATATATTGAAATCAGATTTTGGAGCCCAATGTGCAAGAGGCCAGTTCCATGACATTATTGAATTTATGTCCGGCAAGCGTCCGGGTGTTTATTCCGCCGAAGAGACAGCAAAACAGGGTCAGGTAAAATGTATGATCCTTGTTTACGAAGGCGAAAATGCTGTTCAAAAAATACGCGATGTTCTGGGCTCGACAGACCCGACTAAAGCTACGGACGGCACTGTGCGCCGCGAGTTTGGCAGTAACGTTATGGTCAACACCGCCCACGCTTCCGATTCTGCGGAAAGTTATGAGCGCGAGCAAAAGATTGTCAGGATTAATCATAATTCTTCGGTTTCGATTATTAGAGAGCATATTAGCTAATAAATGTATGCCCTGAAGATTGAGGGCAAAAATGCGCAGCCTGCCTGACTGCACGCATGGAGTGACTTTAAGTATACCTTTTGATATTAGCCCCTAGGAGAATCGAACTCCTCTTTTAAGATTGAGAATCTCATGTCCTAACCGATAGACGAAGGGGCCTCATGTTCAATATAACAAGGCTTGTAATGTTAGTCAACGGCAGTTTAGTTATTCAGACTGATAATCAAGCAAAGTAGTAACAGGAGTAGGGTCGAGTACTTTTTTGTAATTAAGAAACGGAAGGCCCACAACGCCGAAAATTTCCGGAACTTCCGCTCCGCCTTCGACAAGAAGGGATCTTGCGGCGTTCAATGTGCCGCCGGTCGCGATGAGGTCATCGGTTAGCAGAACACGTTTGCCTCTTGGAACATCCGCAGAGTGGACTTCAATTTCCGCCTGGGCATATTCAAGATCGTATTTTTTAGAAAGAGTAACGCCGGGGAGTTTTCCTTTTTTACGGATGGGAATCAGCGGAATGCCCAAACGGATCGCAAAAGGAGCGGCAAATAAAAAACCGCGCGCCTCAATTGCGGCGACGGCGTTTATATCCCTGTCTTTGTAGATTTCCGCCATGCGGTCGACGCAGTAAAGGAAAGCTTCGGGAGAGGCAAGAATACTGGTAATGTCATAAAAAAGAATGCCTTTCTTTGGGAAGTCGGGTACTTTTCTTATATAATTATCCAGATTAAAAGAAGACATATTAACCGGTTATTCCTTTGATCCACTTTTCTATAGCGCTCTTGTCAGCTCCGTCAGTCAAAAGGGGGACGCCTAATTCAGCTTCGCAGTCTTGTAATATGCCGGCTAGGTATTCAAGCGATTCTTTGTTGGCGGAAAAAATGCCGCATTTTCTTGAAACAAAATTGATATGAGAGAGCATTTCTTCAAGATAGGAAAAAGACGCAGGATTGGGTTTGTTACAGCCAAGAAAAAATAATTCTGCGGGAAGAATGTCTGTTCCGGCAAATTTTTCGGCGTGGCAAATTTTTACCTCGCAGACCTGCAAACAGCTTTTTATTGACTGCGCGATTGGCTCAAGAGCTTCACTGGCGTCTGTAACGATCAGTACCTTTGTTTCAGCATTCACTTTTCTATTGTATTCCTTATTAAAAAACTTGTCAATTCGCTTCCGTGCCTAATCCCCGCACGATATAATTTACGATTTTCCAGATATTGTCCTTGCGTTCAAGATAATATGTATAGCGCCTTAATTCGGTGAAATTTGTATACCGGAATCTTGCTAAAACGACAACTTCTCCCTCGTTATTCTTGTATTCGGTATTTTCAATTAAAAAACTTGTAGGAACAACGTTGATGTCGCCGTCAACAACCGAATTTTGAAGGTTTTTGCGGTATTCCTTTACCATGTTTCTGCGGCCCTCTTCGTTCTCGCTAATCCATTTTTGTTTTTGGCTTGCTTCACGCGAAAGCATTTTTTCAATATCAAGGTAGAGGAAGAACCTTTCCCATTGAGACTGCTGGCGGGCGGTAATCATGTACGCTACAACTTCATCCGGCGGAATGGGCTGGCAGACCAAAACCGCTCCCGTGGCTACGTCCATTTCGAGCGGAATGCCGTCCGGTCCCGGAATGGCGGCAGGGCGCAGGTTTAGCGCCAGATAATTCGATTCAAAGACAAAATCTGAAGCCCTGAAAAGCTCCGGAAAAACAAGAGCCTTTACCCTGTATGAACCGGGCTGAATTATCTTTACATAATCGCGCAGATTTTCCACGAAGGAAAAAGATTCCCCGCTTTCAATCGAAATCTCGCGGAAATATACCTGCTGGGACTGCGTCCGTTTTCTGATAAGATTCTCCGCTTGTGAAAGGCGGCGGTTCGTCATAGTCCTTATATCGAAATCGATGGAAAACACCCGTTCGTCCGCAAGTTTAAATCGGTATGTGGAAGGGGTTTTGTTGTTGATGGTGATCTGTACAAAAATGGGGTCGGATTCGACATAGTAAATTTTGCGGTCAAGAAAACGAATATTGAATTCAACGCCCGGCTCGGCTTCAACTGCAAAAAGGGGAGAAAGGCTTATAAACACGAAAAGAACCGGGATTAATTTACATATTTTTTTCATTTTACTTCCTCATAAAAGTCGAAAAGTCAGTGTTCAAAACAAACACAGTTCTATATTATAGTAATCGGCATATTTATATGAATACCTTATCTTTTAATGAGCTTATAGAAAAGACTACCGCCTCAAAAGCCGTCTGTGCCTGTATTTCGGCTGTAAAAGAGGAGAGGTTTCCCATAGAAGTAGAGGGCAGCGAAGGCTCTTTTAACGCGATTTTGACTTCTCTGCTTTATTCCGCTTTGAAGGAGCGTTCAGCGGCGCCTGTTTTTTTGATTGTTCCGACAGAAGCGGACGCGCGGGATATCGCCCTTGATTTGGCGGGGACCGGCCTTCCTTTCATAATTTTTCCAAGTTGGGGGGCTGTGCCTTACAGGGAGTTAAGCCAGCTTTCGGCAGTGTTTGGCGAGCGCGCCAAGGTATTAAGCGAGCTTGCGCAGGGAAAACCGGGTATCGTGATTATTCCGCAGAGGGCGCTGCTTACCTTTATGCCTGTGCCTGAATATATAAAAAGTCTTTTGATACAGATTTCTGTTGGCGGGAAAATTGACACTGCCGCTCTTGCTAAAACGCTCGTCTTTTATGGTTATATCCGTGTTCCGCGCGTGCAGTCTTACGGCGAGTTCGCTCTGCGCGGCGAAGTGCTGGATATTTTTATGGGCGGGGACGATGACGCATACCGTATTCTTTTCGACTTTGACAAGGTTGAATCCATAAAGCAGTTTGATCCTGTAAATCAAACCACGGAACAAAAAGCCGGAAGCGGCAAATTGCAGGAAATGAAAATCCGCCCGATGCGCGAGGTCGTGTGGACAGATGAACGTATTGAAGCGCTGGAAAAAAAACTTACCTCTTTTAAGGAATTTTCAAACGGCGGCAAAGAAATTATCGAAGAGCTGATCTCGCACAGATGCGTAAGGGGCGAGGAGATGTTTTTTCCGTTCGCGTTTGAAAAGAGCGCGAGCCTTATGGATTACCTTGGCGAAAAAGGTACGCTGATTTTATTTGACAGGGAACGGCTGGATAACGTAAAGGAAACGGTTTTCCGCGAGTATCAGGGGCTGTATTCGCAGTCGGTAAGAGAAAAAAAGTGTGAGTATCCGCTTCCCGAGCGCCTTCTTCTTGATTTTGAAGAATTAATTAAAAATCGCGAAAGGATTATTTCTTTTATGACAATAAAAAGCGCGCCTAAACCCGGCGTCTGCCACTTTGAAATCCCGTGCGAACCTGCGCGCAGTTTCTTCGGCAATATCGATTACATGAAGGATGAGTTCGCGGCTTTGCTTTCCGGCGGCTGGCAAATAACAGTCGCCGCCGAATCGGAAGTGCAGGCGCAGCGTATAAAAATGATCTTTGCGCCTCATGCGGATTCTGAAGTGGTTAATTCTTCCTTTTCGAATTATGCGTTTTCAATCATGGCAAATCCTCTTACCGCGGGGTTTTCTCTGCCGGATATCAAGCTTATGCTGGTGCAGGAAAATGAGATTTTTGGCAGAAGAAAGCGGCCTGTTCGATCATTGAGTACCGTGCGTTCAAAGCCAATCGACACATTTATAGAGTTGAACCCAGGCGATTATATTGTCCATGTTAATTACGGTATCGGGCTTTTCAAGGGGATAGAGAGAATTACCGCCCTTGGACACGAACGTGATTACATCCAGCTTGAATATGCTGATAACGAGACTGTGTTTGTTCCTGTTGAACAGGTCAATCTTGTCCAGCGTTATATCGGCAGCGAAGGCAATCCGCCGCGCCTTGACGTTATGGGCTCAAAGAGTTGGGAGAACCGCAAGGGCAGGGTAAAAAAATCCGTAGAAGACATTGCCGAAAAACTAATAGAGCTGTATTCAAAACGCAGGCAGGCGCGCGGCTTTGCCTTTCCGCCTGACACCGAATGGCAGACAATGTTCGAGGCGGCTTTCCCGTTTGAAGAAACGGAAGATCAACTGCGCTGTATCAGCGAAATAAAACAGGACATGGAAAGCCCGCAGCCGATGGACAGGCTTGTCTGCGGGGACGTGGGATACGGCAAAACAGAGGTAGCCGTGCGCGCCTGCTTTAAGGCGGTTATGGGCGGCAAACAGGCCGCTTTCCTTGCTCCGACCACAATTCTTGTAGAGCAGCATTATGAAAATTTTCTGGAAAGATTTTCCAATTTTCCGGTAAATGTCGCCATGCTTTCCCGCTTTGTAGACAGGAAAAAAACGCGCATTGTTCTGGAACA
>JAIRUC010000170.1 GCA_031254615.1 Treponema sp.
ACCTCCTACCTCTTTATTTGAAGAAAAGCTCTTGTTTTCTCGCTTTATCTCAGTTTTTAAAATTTTAATATTTTTTCGTTTAATCTTTAATCATTCGCTGAAACTTATCACAAAACTAACCCTACCATAGCTCGCTGAGTAAGCAGTCCATACCGAGCTTTGCTCAGTTTTGCTTCTCTTACATTCCTTCGTTCTGTTTTATATGATAAAGACAAAGGGTAGCTATTAAGCTATTCTGCTGCCTCTGACGGGCTGATGGAGGTGACCCCCTTACCCTTTGTCCTATCAGCGAAATTAGGTTTTTGCGTCAGGCTGCCGACATCATTTCTTTTCTGACTTCGCCCAACGCCAGTTCAGGATTGTATGTTTCCTGCTTTTTGAGTAAGCTGTATATAATCGTTATTATCTTCTTTGAGATAACGACGAGAGCCTGTTTTTTCTTTAGAGGGTTATATTTTCTCGTTTTCAAATAACTGTAAAGCTGTTTCATTTCGGAGTTCGTGGCAACCATAGTCAACGCCATTTTATACAACACGCTCCGAAGCTGTTTGCGTCCGCGCTTGGATATACACGTTCCGCTCTTGTTTTTGCCCGAACTATCCTCTGTCAGATTGTATCCGGCGTAGTTCGATATTTGCCTCGCGTTATCGAACCTGAGCGGGTTGCCGACTTCGCCTAAAAACGACGCGGCTGAGATTATCCCAATACCTTTTATGCTCAATATCTGCTTGGAATATCCGGTGGCATGGAGCATGTTCTCCATTGACGCTTCTACTTCCGCAAGCTGTTTCTCCGCCAATTCCAATTCGGCAAGCAGTATTCTCAACTTTAATCCCGCTGATTCCAAGCCGTACTCTACCCCTATCGAATCTTCGGCAGCCGCTATCAATTTCCGTACTGTTTTCAGCCCTACCGTCTTTTTTACCCCTTCCTTTATCGCTCTCAATACCCCTGTTTCGCCTAATATCATTATCATACCCGGAAACGGGCAGTACTTCAATACCTGCCGTGACGCTTTCCCCGTCAGCGGATTCTTAAATACCGTCGTTATTTCGGGGAAATACTCGTCAAGAACTGCCGTGATATTGTTTTTTGCCGCGCTCTTCCGTTTCAATATGCCATGCCTTATGTTTGTCAGTATTCGCAGTTCCGCGTATACTTCCTCCGGCAGGTACGGCTCAAAATATCTCCCGTCTTTGACCAAACGCGCTATCGTTATCGCGTCTTTTTTGTCGCTCGCTGTCGGGCTGTTATCGTCCAATTCCTTCGCTTTCTTCGTATGGTACGGGTTCACGCACACTACCGTGTATTCTTTTTTTTCAAGATAATTCGCCAATGTTTTCCAATAATGCCCTGTTGGTTCCATTCCGATTATCACTTTCTCAAATGGCTCTTTCAAAATTTTACTCTTGCATATTTTCTCTATTTCTGCTATAATCTTCTCAAACCCCTTTTTGTCTTTTGTGAACGACACCGTTTTTCCTGCTTCCATCCCGCGATAGTCCACAAATCGCGCCCAATGCGTTTCTTTGGCTATGTCTACTCCCACGATTAATGTGTTTGCCGTGATTTCCTCTATTTTCGCGTTTATCCTGTTTTTCATTTTGTAAAATCTCCTCCTCTTGTATAATTTTTTGTGTTTTTCATCTTACACTCTTTAATTATACTTTGGGGATTTTTTGTTGTCAAACCCGGTTTTTCACGTTTTACAGGAATGCTAATCTTTAATTATCTTTAAACACGCGCCGCCATTATATTATACTATATAAACCCAATTTTATCAATAAAAAATATGATAATAATATATAAACAATTAATCTAAATCACCAGTAAAAGATTGCCAATAAAGCGAAATTAGCCCAAATAAAAGATAGGAGACCAGATTCTGAACGGGCAACATGAGCGTTCTGCATATCAGTAAGCCTGGAAATTTGGCTGAAAAGGGACTCAATCTGCTGTCTGCGGCTGGAAACAAAAGCATTCCACGCACACTCGCCATCGTCAAGCGGAATTTGATTTTTACCCCGCTCTTTGAATGGCGTGTTAAGCTCAACATAGCGCAACTGTAAATCATACGCCCAGTTGTCATCAATATAGCCTTTGTCAGCGAAAACCTCGATATTTTCGGTGTTTTCTAAGACGAGCTTGCCTGCGGGAAGGTCATGTTCGGACGCTTTTGTTAGCAAAATCTTCCTCGGAACCGGGACACTGTGAACACGTTCTTCAGCCAAAATGTGAATCTTGACTCCGTAATACCACATTTTCTGCGAAGCACACTTACCTTTGTCGCATAGTTCCCCCGCTGTTTTGGCTTTATTACTGCGACACCCTTTCGCAACCACTACCGGCATACTGTCAAGCAAATGAGTTTTTGATGTTTTACGTTTCTTTAGCAGCTCGGCTTCGCAGAGCATCTCAAAAAACGGTGCTAATTTGTTAATCCTCAAGCAGAATTGCTTGTATGTCGGCAAATGTTTACAATACCTTAACAAATTTTGCTTCGCAAAATTGTAAACACATTGTTTCGTCCGTAAGCCAAGATTTTTACCATACAGGTAAATTGTGGCTGCTTGGACGTCTGTGAATTTTGGTTCCCCATTGTTTGATGACCGTTGACAACACGCCGGTTCTGTG
>JAIRUC010000219.1 GCA_031254615.1 Treponema sp.
CGCGGCAATTTCCCGTTGAATTTCGGCAAGCCCGTTTTTTGCTTTGCGGTACTGCTCGTAATATTTTGCGGCGTTATCCTGCGGCCGCAGGAGCGGAGCAAGCTCTATTTGAATAACGGTGCTGCCCTCTTCCGTCTCCAGCCATCTATCACCCGGTTTTATCACGCCAATATTGGAAAGTATCAAATCTCCGTAAATTTTCAAGCGTCCGGCATCAACAAACGAAGTTTCTTTTTCGCGCAGTCTTTCCAGCGCGGCATTTATCCTCCCGATACTGCCTTCAAAATTCCGCCTTGTCTGTTCGCGTAACGCTTCTAATGAAAGCGCCCCGCCGTGAGAGGCGTAAAACTCATCAATTTTTTTGTTGAAAGAACCTTCGCCGGGCAGGTCCCTTACCGCGTACTGACGGGGAGTTTTTTCATTTACGCCGGCGGCTTCCGGCGAATAACTGCCGCCGGTAACCTCTCCGCGCCTGGGCAGACGGCGCATGGCGTCTAACACTTCGCCGTTTTCGTCCGTAACGATAAAGTTCGCGGCGTTTGACCACAGTCTAATGTACAAGGTAAAAACATTCTCCGCTCTTTTTACAACAAGGCGCACAATACGGTTATCTCCAAGCTGGGCAGCTTCCGTTATCCAGCCGTTTACTATTTTAGAATTAATAAATTGCGCAAAACGAAGGGGCTTGTCGCTCTTTGGAAACGGTCTGTATGTTTCATGAAGCCGGCACGCGCCGGAACTCAGTGAAATTAACAGATTTTTTGTTTCACCTTTTTTGTGGAGCCTGAAAATAATCACATCGTACGCGCTTTGCACCGCGCCCTGAATCTGCGCGCCCTCAAGATCGAGTTCTTCGAGAATAAGGTTAATTTCCTTCCAATTTAATGACATAGTATTACTTGTCCCTGCCGCGCTAATGTGATATGATAAAAATACAGTAGATTCCAGAAAAATTAAAGAGGAGCAAATTTATGAAAAGAGCGATTATTTTCGCAGTTGTTTGTATTATGCTGATTAGTATAACAGTTTTTACATCATGCAGCAAAAGCAACGCCGGAAAACTCATTTGCGGAGTTACCGATTTTGAGCCGATTAACTTTCGTGACGCGAAGGGTAATTGGACAGGTTTTGACACAGAGCTTGCCATGCTTGTCGGCGAAAAACTTAAAATGAAGGTAGAATTTCAGGAAATTGAATGGGGCAGCAAATATAATGAACTTGAAGCCGGAACCATCAATGCTATTTGGAACGGCTTTACCGCTAACGCTTCCGAGTCGGACGGCAGAAGACGAAGCGAAATGGTTGACTTTAGTTACAGCTACCTTCGCAATCAGCAAAGTGTTGTAATCAAAGCCGACAGAGCGCGCGAGTTCAGGAGCATTTACGATCTTGCAGGCAAAACCGCGGCGGCGGAAGCAGGCTCCGCGGGAGAATCCTTTGTTGTGGAAAATATCGGCGATGCGGGAAAATTCATCGGCTCTCCCGCGCAGATCAGCACGTTTATTGAGGTTAAATCCGGCGCTGTCGATTTTGCGGTAGTGGATATTTTGTTAGCGCAAAGGCTTGCGGGTTCGGGAGATTATTCTGATTTGGCTGTCGCGGATATTACTCTGGACTTTGAAGTTTACGCAGTCGGTCTAAAGAAGGGAAGCGAGCTGACAGAAAAAGTCAACAAAGCCCTGAAAGAATTGTATGACGAAGGGAAAATGCTGGAACTTGCGAAAAAATACGGACTTGAAGATTCGCTTGTTCTGGATACGAACTTTAAGGGATAACGCGCCCTATGGATTTTTGGGGTGTTACGCTAAGGTTATTACAGGGATTTCAAACCACTTGCCTGATTTTTTCGCTTACGCTTTTGTTCGCGCTTCCGTTAGGCCTTGTAATTTCATTTGGCTCGATGTCAAAGATCACCCCTGTTCGTTACATTGTTAAAATTTTTGTCTGGGGCATCAGGGGTATTCCCCTTATGCTCCAGATTTTTATCGTTTTTTATGTGCCGGGATTTATCTTCGGCGCGCCGATATCGTCACGCATCAACGCGGCAATCATCGCCTTTTCAATTAATTACGCCTGCTATTTCAGCGAAATATACCGCGGCGGTATCGAGAGCATTTCACACAGCCAGTACGAAGCAGGCCAGGTTCTTGGCATGACAAAGCTGCAAATCTTTTTCCGCGTTGTACTGCTTCAGGTCATAAAGCGCATAACAGCCCCAATGTCAAACGAAGTTATCACACTGGTAAAAGATACGGCGCTTGCCCGTGTTATAATGGTTGTAGAAATAATCAGGGTTGCGGAAACTTTTGCCGCGACCAGAGCCATCATCTGGCCGCTGTTTTATACAGGGGCGTTTTACCTGCTGTTTGTCGGAATCCTTACATTGATGTTTGGATTTGCAGAAAAAAAATTAAGTTATTTCAGGGCGTAGAAACATGGCAATTCTTGAAGTGCAGAATATTGCAAAACATTTTGGCTCTGCCGAAGTTTTGAATAACATCAGCTTTTCGCTGGAAAAAGGCGAGGTTCTTGCCATTATAGGATCTTCGGGCAGCGGGAAGACAACTCTTTTACGCTGTCTGAATTTTCTGGAAAAACTTGACCATGGACGGATCATTGTACATGGCGAGACCTTGTACGATTCGGAAGATCACACACACTACGGCGAACAGATAATCAGGCAAAGACGCCTGCACTTCGGGCTTGTGTTTCAATCTTTCAATTTGTTTCCGCAATACACGGCGTTTGAAAATGTTACACTGGCGCGTGTTCTTGCGGCAAAAAAACTTCCCGAGTACAAACAAAACAAAAAAAGAATTTTAGAGGAAATACAGCGTGAGGGCTTACAGTTACTCGATCAGATCGGGCTTAGCAGGAAACGTGATTTTTACCCCTATCAATTATCCGGCGGCCAGCAGCAGCGTGTCGCCATTGCCAGAGCTTTGGCCCTTAAACCCGACATTTTATGCTTTGACGAACCAACTTCCGCGCTTGATCCGGAATTAACGGGCGAAGTGTTAAAAGTAATCCGCGGCCTTGCGGACAAACACACAACAATGATCATTGTCACCCACGAAATGCAGTTCGCGCGAGAAGTTGCGGACACGATCCTTTTCATAGACGAAGGTGTTGTGGTTGAACACGGTCCGCCTCAAATACTGGATAACCCTTCCAGCGATAGGATGAAGCGTTTTCTTGAACGGTATAGTTGAGGGTTACGAATTCCATTCTGGGGTGTAGATAAATGTATGCCAAGAGCCTAAAGTGATCGCACTTCGCGGAACGGCGGACTGCGGGAAGCCCTTACGTGGGCTAAGCGGTCGTTTGGCTTTGTCTACGCAGGCTTTGGCCTGGCTTGGTTTGCGATCCAAACGCCGATGCCCACTTCAGGGCTTCCCGCAGCTCCGCCGATTCGCAATAGCAAATACATTTGCGGAGTCTGTGGGCATACATTTCTAGGGCGCATATATTAAAAAATTAGGAACATCTAAAAGCCTCGGTAAGGCCTTTAGATGTTCCCTCATGATTTAGCTTATTTTTACATTCATTCTATGGCCCATGGAACCGTA
>JAIRUC010000231.1 GCA_031254615.1 Treponema sp.
CCAGTAATTCTTCACATATCCGAACTCGTCCGGTAGAAAGGGTAAGCTGGTATGACGCGGTGGCGTATTGCAATGCTTTAAGTGCAGCAAAAGGATTTGATCCGGCATATACGATTACCAATGTGGTTAAAACAGCCATTTCGGGAACCGGAACTCCGGGGATTCTTTCCATTACCAGCGCGACCGTTACCATAGACTGGAACGCCAACGGCTACCGCCTGCCAACCGAGGCCGAATGGGAATATGCGGCAAAGAGCGGAGGCATGGGGCCGTACAATACTTATGCCGGAAGCAATAACGCCAATGATGTCGCGTGGTATAACAATACTTCCAATTTGGCTACTCACGAGGTTGGTGGATTAGCACCTAACGGTTTTGGCCTCTACGATATGAGCGGGAACGTAAGCGAATGGTGCTGGGACTGGTATGACGCGGATTATTACACCTCCAGCCCGCTTGTTAATCCAAAAGGCCCCGATACCGGAACCGCAAGAGTAAGGCGCGGCGGGGCATGGAGCAACAATGCTGATAATGTCCGTTCAGTAGTACGGAACAGCTTTACTCCTGATAACAATACCTGGGTTATGGGTTTCCGCGTTGTGCGTCCGTATACGCCATAATTTTTAGGCGCAATTTGCGAATTGTGCAATTTATAAGGAGAATTACATGAAAAAACAGGATAATTCAAAAAAGGAGGGAGGGCTTAACCGGAGATATGCCTGTTCTTTGCTGTTAATTGCCTTTTTGATAATAATTGGATTTACCTATACCGCCTGCGGCGTAGACCCGCTGCCGGAAAAAGAAGAGGATTATATTGTTTTTTGGACTACTATGGGGCCGCCCAGTTATGATTATCTGAAAGAGATCGTTAATAATTATAATGCCACTGAACCTGCAATTAAGGTTAAGCTTGCCAGAGTTGATGATTCTTCAACTAACATTAGCTGCCTTTTAGATGCCATCAAGTCCGGTAACGCGCCGGATATTTATATGCTGGATCGCTTTACCGTTGCCCAAAGGGCCGCCGAAGGAATTTTGCAGGATCTGACACCACACCTTGGGAAATTTAATATGCACGATTACCAGGATTTTGCAACAGAAGAAACACAATTCCGAAAAAGGACTTATGCGATTCCTTTTGATGCTGATGTACGCGGTTTATATTATAACAAAGCTTTTATTCGGGAAGTCGATATTAGCGTTCTTTCTTCGGTTCCCGCTTCTCCAATAGATACCGAAACAGGTCTCCCAATGTATAATGATCTCGTGGAATTTATGAATTGGGTTAATGGCCCTATTACGCATGAGCATCTTAAAGAAATTGCCAAGGAAATTGATAAGGAAGAAAATGGCAGTTACACCAAAGTCGGCTTTATTCCCCAAATGGATCAGGGCAACCCCTATACATGGGGCTACTGCTTTGGCGGTGAATTTGCAAATAACGATGGGACGCAAGTAACCCCCGACGATCCCAACGTGTTAGCCGCTTTCGATTTCCTCTATAATTGGAACAATGATATGGATATTGCTAAAGTTCAGTCATTTTTGGATAACTATAATTATTTTAATGATCTGGGAGATTATGCTACTCATCCGTTTGTAAAAGAAGATGTAGCCATGACAATAAACGGCGATTGGTTTATGGACGTATTAAAAGAATATTCGCATATCGAATACGGTGTTACATATATCCCTGTTCCGAACGCCGGTGGTAAATCTTCTACATGGGCTGGTGGTTATGCATGGGGAATACCAAAAGGCTCAAATAAGGCGGCAGAAGCGATTAAATTTATTGCTTATGGCTGCGGCAGTAATGGTCAGCGGATTTATTGTAAGAAGTTCAACAAAGCTCCGACTCTTTACTCTCTCGCCATCGAAGACGACTTTTATGCCCCGGCTCAGCCTTATTTTCAGGAAGTCCTTAGCAGTGCCAAAATCCGGCCGCCTCTTCCTGTAGGCGCTTCTTATTGGGATGAGCTTTGTAAGGCTCAGGATGAAGTAGTAGTTAAAGGAGCATTGCCGGCAACCGCTCTTGGTGAAGTAAAAACCGTAATTCAACCGATGCTTAATGAAATCTTGCAGAGGTAGATCTTGTACCGCATAATAAGGAGATAAATATGAAAAGGTTCATATGCATTATGTTCATTCTTGCTCTGGCGATTCCGGCTGTTTTTGCCGGCGGTAACCGTGACAAAGGTGACGGGCCTTCGGGCACAATAACGATCTATACCTCTATGTATGAGGATGTCATTAAATCCGTGGACGGGGCTCTGAAAAAAGAATTTCCCAACTGCACGATAGAATTTGTCTACGGCGGAACAGGTCAGATACAGGCAAAAGTTGCCGCCGAGCAGGCGTCAGGAAAACTAGGCTGCGATATTCTGCTGGTAGCAGAACCTTCCTATTCCTTCGAATTGAAAGAGAAGGGAATATTGCATCGCTATATTTCCGCAGAGACAGACAATCTTGCTTTCGATTATGACAAGGAAGGTTACTGGTATCCGGTAAGAATCTCCAACATGGTTTTAGCGTATAACCCCGCAAGAAACAGCAAGGACAGCATCCCCAATTCTTTTTCTGATTTTGCAAATAACGCAAGCGTAAGGGGAGAGGTATCAATGAGTAATCCCCTTACATCGGGAACAATAATGGCATCTCTTTGTGCTCTCAAAGATAAATACGGTTATGGTTACTTTGATGCTCTGGGCAGACAAGATGTAAAAATTGAATCCGGCGCGGCAGCACTCGCAAAACTGGAAACAGGAGAGTACAAAGTTGTCATGGTCTTGGAAGAGTCAGTCTTGAAAAAACGGCAGGAAGAATCATCCAGGCTGGAAGTAATTTATCCCACAGACGGAACTATTATAATTCCTTCTACAATCATGACTATCGCGGATAAGAAGAGCGCCCACAACAATACCCGGTCTGCCGAAATAATAACCGATTGGTTTCTTGGCCCCAAAGGGCAAAACGCCATCGTAGCCGGCTGGATGCATTCGGTCAGAAAAGATTTTGACAAAATTCCCTATAACTCAATTTCTACCGGCGATATTCAGGCGAACAGTATGCCGCTGAATTGGGAGAACTGTTTCCGCCAAAAAGATGAAATCCAGCGCAGGTTTGAAAGTTCTGTAACCAACAAGCGATAATCTGTTACAACAGTTCCCCATATTTCCACACAAAGACCTTTTTCATCACTGTCGCCATAAGCATATATGTAAGAATAATTCCGCATAGCCACGGGAAGTAGTGCAAAGGCAAGTGCGCCATATTAAGCTGCGAACCAAGCCATGTGTAAGGAATTATCGTTCCTACGGCGATTCCCAAAGTGGTAAGAAGGGTAAGCTGCACCGACGCCCTGCTTTGGAAGAAAGGAAGTTTGGGCGTGCGGATCATGTGAATGACCAATGTCTGAGACCAAAGTGATTCTACAAACCAGCCTGAATGGAAAAGCATTATAAATGTACGGCGCGTGTCTTCGTCAAGAGCGCTGAACGGGCCGCCTGAAAAAATAGGGCATATCACAAAGAAAAGCAGGCAGTAGGTTGCAATGTCAAAGACAGAGCTGACAGGTCCCAGCCATATCATAAAACGGCTGATGCTCGAAGCGTCCCATTTTCGCGGCTTGCGCAGGAAATCCAGATCGACGTTGTCCCATGGAATTGCTATACAGGAAAAATCGTAGATAAGATTCAAAACCAGAATTTGAATCGGAAGCATCGGCAGGAAGGGAAGGAATGCCGAAGCCGCAAGTACCGAAAACATGTTTCCAAAATTGGAACTTGCCGTCATTTTTATATACTTGATTATGTTAGCGTAAATTTTTCTGCCTTCGATAACGCCTTCTTCCAGTACCATAAGGTCTTTTTCCAGCAAAATGATATTTGCCGATTCCTTTGCGATGTCAACCGCGGTATCAACCGAAATGCCGACATCGGCCGCCTTCATTGCTGCAGCATCATTGATGCCGTCCCCCATGTACCCTACAGTGTGCCCGTCTTCGCGCAGGGCCGTTACAATGCGGGCTTTCTGGCTTGGTGAAAGTTTCGCAAAAACATCAACCCTGTCTACCGTTTTTTTCAATTCGTCGTCGTCCATTCCTTCGACATCAGAACCAAGCAGTATGCGGTGCGCGTCTATTCCTACCGAGCGGCATACTGTGCGCGTAACGCCGTCATTATCGCCTGTTAAAACTTTTACTTTAACTCCGTATTCACCTAACGCGGTAATAGCGGCCGCCGTGCTTTCTTTTGGCGGATCAAGGAAGGCAAGATACCCCATAAAGATCATGTCGCTTTCGTCCGCGGAGGAAAGCGCCTTGTCCGTAATACTGACAGCTTTTCTGGCGAGACCTAAAACCCTCATTCCCCTGTCGTTGAGTTTTCTGCACGCGCCGATAATCTCTTCGCGTAACTCCTCGGTAATCGGCATTATCTCGCTGTTGTAATCCGCATGAGAAGAAATAGAGAGCATCTCTTCGACCGCGCCCTTGGTGATAAGCTCAATATTTCCATCCATGTTTTCTACGGCTACGCTCATGCGGCGGCGGTTAAAATCAAAAGGAATTTCGTCTACCTTTTTAAAATCTACCCATAGATTGATAAGTTTTGCCTCACTGGCAAAATTAATAATTGAAATATCCATCAGGTTTTTCAGCCCTGTTTGATAATGGCTGTTAAGGAAGGCATAACGCAGCACGTCAATATTATCGTTACCGTGTATGTCAAGGTGCAATTCAAGAATGACTTTGTCCTGTGTTATAGTGCCTGTTTTATCCGTACACAGCACGTCCATCGCACCGAAATTTTGAATTGAATTAAGATTTTTTACTATAACACGCTTCTTCGCCATGGAGCCGGCTCCCTTCGCGAGGTTAGCTGAAACAATCATAGGCAGCATTTCCGGGGTAAGACCTACCGCGATTGAAAGCGCGAAGAGGAACGCCTCCAGCCAATTGCCCTTTGTAAAACCGTTTACAAGAAGAACGATAGGAACCATTATAAGCATGAAACGGATAAGCACCCATGATACTGAGCTTACTCCCTTTTCAAAACTTGTCGGAGGTGCTTTAGTCTGAAGCTGTTTTGCGATAGAGCCGAGGATTGTATCGTCGCCTACAGTGATAGCGACAGCCGTCGCCGAACCGGATATTACGTTAGTACCCATAAAGGCAAGATTTTTGTATTCAAGCGGATTACGGCTTGCGCTTATCGCGTGACTCGCAAATTTCTCTACAGGTTCGCTTTCTCCCGTAAGCGAAGCCTGGCTGATAAAAAGGTCCTTTGCGGTAATTATGCGCATATCCGCAGGAACCATGTCTCCCGCAGCGAGATAAACCATATCTCCGACTACAACTTCGTCCATTGGGATTTCTTTTTTTTCGGAAATCGTGTCGCCCGATTCGCTGTCATGAAATTTTCGCGCGACGCAGACCGTAGTCTCTACCATTTCGGAAAGGTGCTTTGCCGCGTTTCCGCTGCGGAATTCCTGAATAAACCTTAACATTCCCGAGACAAACACCATTGTTACAATGATGATAATAGCCGTTAAATCGGTTGATCCCGGAGCCGCCCAGATAACGTCGGTAAAAAACGATACTGTTGCAAGCGTAATTAAAACAATCGTAAAAGGGTTGATAAACGCGCCGACAAAACGTTTTAAGATCGTATCTTCGGTTTGGTATGTTATTATATTTATTCCGTATTCTTCGCGCATCTCTTCAACGTCTTCTTCGTCGTAACCTGCTATGCTGTTGTCGTATTGAATTAAAAGAGTGTTGCCGTCTTTGCTTGCCGCCCTAAGCAGCCGTCTGCGAGCGCGTTCCGTCTTTGACAAAGGCACATTTATTTTGCCCTTTAAATCTTTTTTTGTCATTTACGTCCTCCGGATAGGGACCCCTAGCGTATCTATAGTTGATAAAATCACAAAGTTCAATTTTATTCAAGTAACTTGACATTTATCGGATATTGTTTTATTTTTAATTATGTTATTTGGTTTTGGATTTGTTGAAATGCGCTGGGTTTGGGTGGCTCTTGTTGTTCTCTTTGTTGTGATCGAGGCATTTACCTTCGGACTTACTACTATCTGGTTTGCTCTCGCTGCAATTGTAATGGTGTTCCTTTCATTTTTGCATATTCCACTGTCAATTCAAATTATTATTTTTCTTGTGATTTCAGCGGTTCTGTTGTTTTTCACCCGTCCTCTGGCAATAAAGAAATTCAAGACCGGCAAAGAAAAAACAAATGTAGACAGCCTTGCCGGAATGCATGCTCTTGTTACCAGACAGATTACCGAATTTGATAAGGGCGAGGTAAAATTGAACGGTCAGTTCTGGACGGCGCGTTCAGAAGACGGTTCTACTATCAATGAAGGAACAAGATGCGAAGTAGTGCGAATTGAAGGCGTACAGGCGATTGTGCGCGTACTTTGTAGTACGCACATATTAAATGAAAATAAATAAATTTATTTAGAGAGGTATTGTTATGTGGGCTATTATTATTTTGTCGTTTTTTGTTTTTTTGGTAATAATTACCAACGTCAGAATTGTTGCGCAGTCGAATGCATTTGTAATTGAAAGGCTTGGCGCATATATAACAACATGGAGTACCGGAATCCATGTAAAATTACCGTTCATCGATAATATCTCGAGCAAGGTTTCGCTTAAAGAGCAGGTTGCCGATTTTGCCCCTCAGCCTGTAATAACAAAAGACAATGTTACCATGATGATTGACACCGTAATTTATTTGCAGATAACAGACCCAAAACTTTACACCTACGGCGTAATAAATCCCATGAGCGCCATCGAAAACCTGACAAGTACCACTCTGCGTAATATTATCGGCGAGCTGGAACTTGACGAGACGCTGACCAGCCGCGACATGATCAATACCCGTATGCGCACGGTTCTTGACGAGGCGACCGATCCTTGGGGGATAAAGGTAAACCGCGTAGAAGTAAAAAATATCGCTCCGCCCAAAAGTATTCAGGAAGCGATGGAAAAACAAATGCGCGCCGAACGCGAGCGCCGCGAATCGATCCTGAAAGCCGAAGGTGAAAAACAGTCGGCGATTCTTGTCGCCGAAGGGCAGAAGGCGTCCGCGATTCTCAAGGCGGAAGCAGAGAAAGCGGCGGTAATTTTGCAGGCCGAAGCAGCAAAGGAAGCCGCTATTCGCGAGGCCGAAGGTGAGGCTCAGGCAATTCTCAATGTTCAAAGAGCTACGGCAGACGGCCTTTCAATGCTGAAAAGCGTTAATGCCGACGACGCTCTGATAAAACTGAAAAGCCTTGAAACTCTGCAAAAAGTAGCGGACGGACAGGCGACTAAGATTATTATTCCGTCAGAGATTCAGAATCTTGCCGGGCTTGTAACCGCCGCTTCTGAACTGGTAAAAAAGTAAGTTATTATAGTATACTACCTAATATGGTAAGTATCGCTTTTACCGGTGGGGGAACAGGGGGGCATATTTACCCGGGACTGGCTGTCGCGGATGAATTAAAAAAACGGCTCGGCGGCGATTTCCGGTTATTTTGGATAGGTTCCTCCGCCGGCATGGATCGCAGTCTCGTAGAAGAAGCGGGAATAGAATTCTTCGGCATTCCTTCGGGGAAACTCAGGCGTTATTTTTCTATTAGGACAGCCATTGATTTTTTCAAGGTTATCGCCGGTTTTTTTGCGGCAAAAAAAATTCTAAAAAAACAAAAGGCGCGCCTGCTTTTTTCCAAAGGCGGTTTTGTCAGCGTGCCTCCGTGCGCCGCCGCCTCTTCCCTGAAAATTCCTGTTTTTACACATGAGTCGGATTTTAGTCCGGGGCTTGCGACAAAAATAAACGCGCGCTTTGTTATGCGCACAAAAGGGAAAATTCTTACCGCTTACGAAAACACCGCCGGTTTTTTCCCTCAGGCAGTCCGTGACTTCGTAATGTTAAGCGGTAATCCCGTGCGCAGTATTTTTTACAGCGCGGATGCCGCAAAAGGAAGGGCTTTCCTTGGGGTGGGGAAGAACGCGCGGATTTTACTTGTTCTTGGCGGCAGTCAGGGGGCGCGGCAAATAAATGAGCTGTTACGCGCCATCCTGCCTGAGTTGACAAAGACGTACACGGTCGTACATCAGACAGGGGCAAATCAACAATGGGATTTGGCTGTGTCGGAAATGTACAAGCCCTATCCGTTTATCAGGGAAGAGCTGCCCCATGTGATGGCGGCGGCGGAATTTGTACTGAGCAGAAGTGGTGCGGGAATATGGGAATGTGCGGTTTTGGGGAAACCCATGCTGTTGATTCCGCTTGAGGGAAGCGCAAGGGGCGATCAACTGGAAAATGCCTGCTATTTCCGTGAGGCGGAAGCCGCGCTTGTTTTTGCAGGAGACGATGCAAACCCCGATACACTGTTAAGCGCCATTAAGTTATTGGAACAGGATGCAGGGAAGCGAGCGGCTATGGCCGCCGCATCGTCAAAGCTTGGAAAGAGAGACGGCACAGGCTTTATAGCGCAGACCTTAGCAGAAGAAGTAAAAAAAGTTTTTGGAGGGTGAATTGAGTTTTTCCGTAATTGACATGGTTTTTCTGGGATTGATTGGGCTATTTATGATCCGCTGCTATCTTAAAGGGTTTATCAGCGAACTTCTGTCAATGGCGGCTGTCGTTCTGGGACTTCTTGCCTCATTGTTTTTTTACAAAAACGGCGCTGATTTTTTAAGGGATAAATATATGCACGATTTAAAAGTATTCCCGGAAATAATTGCGTTTATCGCGCTGTTTATTATTGTTTTTGTTATTGTCAAGCTTTTTGAGATAGTGCTTAAAGACGTAATTGAAGGGGTCAGACTTAAAGGCGCCGATCATTTTCTTGGCATTGTTTTTGGATTAGCGGAAGGGCTTGCGGTTGTAAGCCTGATACTCTTTCTTCTGCGCATTCAGCCGCTTTTTGATCCTTCGCCGTTGTTAGCGGACAGTTTTTTCGCCAGAATACTGCTTCCGCTGATTACAGGAAAAACAACAGGAGGTTCAGTCGATGTTTGAAAATATTATCGAGCAGGGCGCTGTTCTTCAATTACAGGAAGATATTCTCTCAGGGCGGCTCGCTCCTTCCATGTTGTTTTACGGCCCCTCTGAATCGGGAAAGGGCAGCGCCGCATTGGAACTTGCGCGGATTCTTTCCTGCACCGCGGATGCGTCATGGAAATGCAAGTGCTCCGCCTGCGAAAGCCACCGTTATTTGCAGCATCCTGACCTTTTGATACTCGGTTCCCGCTCCTTTGCCGCGGAAATTGCCGCAAGCTGTTCCGCGTTTTTGCGTAACCCGGCCGCTGTCGGAACTAAAACGCTTTTTATCCGTTCATTCCGCAAATTGCAGATTCGATTTTCTCCAGTTTTGTTAGAGGACGATCCAAAACTTAGCAAACTTTCTTCGCCATTGCAGTC
>JAIRUC010000236.1 GCA_031254615.1 Treponema sp.
GTAAAACAGCTTATGGAAGTGATACAACGCCTTGTGGATATGGGAAATACTGTTATAATGATAGAACATAATCTTGATGTGCTTTTACAGGCGGATCACATTATTGATCTTGGACCGGAGGGCGGCGAAAAAGGCGGCCAGGTTATTGCTGTGGGTACGCCCGAACAAGTGGCGAAATGCGGAAGTTCATACACGGGCGCTTATATCGCCGAAATGTTCAAAAGAAACAAAACAGCCAAAAATGGGAGACGATGAAAAGCAAGCCGCTTTTTATTATATGTTTTTTACTGACTCTTTCTGCGGTAACATACAGTCAGGAAATTCCGACAGACGCGGAGCAACCGCTTGTTTTGGATACTCCTGGCGGCGGCTCAGACGAAGAACTCAGTGAAAATCCGGACGACTTCAGCGAAATAATTGCAGAAGAAGATCCTGTCGAAGAAGAAGAGATTGTCGAAGAAAAATTAACTCCGGCGGAAAGGCGGCGCACGGAGCTTGAGATAAAAGCCTCAACTCTGTCGGAGCTTGCCGTATGGTGCCGCTCGCTGGGGCTCTCCGAAGGCGGGACAAAAGCGGATCTGTCCAAACGTATAAGGGATCATTTTAATCTGCCCGAACCAAAAGACAACGATGAAAACCGGAAGATATTAACCATCGAGTCCGCTCAAACTACCGAATATTTTAAAATTGACACCATTGATGAAGATTATGCAAGGCTAAAGGGCGATGTCCGTCTTGTCCTTCAGGATAAAAATGACGTGCATAGAATAAAAGCGGATGAAATTCTTTTTAACCGTTCCAGAAATATAATCACCGCCAGAGGAAACGTTGAATACAGAAAAGAAAAAGGAGACACAACGGAAACTTTCCGCGGCGAAAATATTACAGTTAACATTGACGATTGGTCCAGTGTTTTTCTTGCCGGCGATTCGGAAAAAACGCTCGAAAACGAAAACACCGCATACCGTTTTGAAGGAACAGTTATCTCCCGCAGCGCTGATGACGCGACGATTCTTAACAAAGCAAATATCCGTAATGCCAACAATGAAGAAGCTCTTTGGTCAATAAGCGCCTCAAAGCTGTGGCTTCTTCCCGGCTCCGATTTCGCGGTATTTAACGCGCTGTTAAAGGTCGGAGAAATACCGGTTTTATATTTTCCGTTTTTTTATTATCCCGCCGACGATTTTATTTTTCATCCGGTTGTCGGATACCGCACCAGAGAAGGCGGCTTTATTCAGACTTCTACATATATTTTGGGACGGCCAAAAGTAGACACAGCCGAACAAAGTTCCATTACCAGTATTCTGGGCAGTGGGAATGATATGATAAAGGAGCGTAACGGGATTTTTTTGCGCAGTACCGGGAAAAAATCAAAGGAGACTAACGAGACAACCCTTAAAGCAATGGTCGACTATTATGTAAATTTGGGGTTATACACAGGGCTCGATTTTACTATGCCTCAAAAAGGAATATTAAGTTCTTTGGAATTATCGTTAGGCATAGGTTTTACCAGAACACTAAGCATGATAGACGGAGACTATACCCCTTATGCCCCGAATTATGACGGAACTGTCGAATGGAATAACTCAAATCTTTTTTCAAAAGTAGTGCCTTTCCGTTACAGGATGAAAACACAAAGTTCGCTAAGGGGAAAATACGGCAGTTTTGCGTGGAATATTCCGTTTTATTCTGACCCTTATACGGACATAGATTTTCTGGACCGTGCCGAGGCAATGGATTGGGTCAATATGATTCAACAAGGGGCAGAAAGAGAAGAAGAGGACATTTTACAGCAGGAAACCAACGCATATCAATGGCACTTAAACGGGAATATTAGTCCGTCAATAGGTTTTCTTTCTCCGTATATTTCAAACTTTTCTATATCCAATATATCAACGACATTGTCATTTAAAAAAATCCAGGATAAAGAAATAACAGCGAGTAACAGCGAACATCCGGGAAGGAATTTTTTCGCGCCTGACAAGTACACTATTTATAATGTTTCCAGTTCTGTCTCAGGCACTCCTTTAAGTATCGGTAATCCGGCAAGTTCCGCAAACACAAATACGAATACAAGCGCAAAGACAGAACCGGAAGACCCATTTAAAGGCATCGGAAGACCCCGCCCCCCATGGGAAGAGCTTGAAAACGACACAGAAAAAAAATCAACTGAAGATAAATTGATACCTCCTGTGTTAAACAAAACTTTTGATTTACCCAGAACCGGAAAAGCCAAATTTTCCATAGATTACCAGTTAAGTCCTACCAGCTCATCGGAGCTTCAATTCATGTCAGGGTATGATCGCTGGAAAACATTAGAAGACATAAATTGGAGCGAAGTTCAGTCAGTTCTGTCAAACTTCGGCGGTAATGGTACTTTAAATTTCCGCATGGATCACAGCGAAGGCTTAATTTCAAATATGTTGTCTTTCACCGGTAACGGCACCTGGCGTGAATACACTTATCTGAATGATGAAGCCGAAGCATATCGTACTCCGCAGACTTCCGAAGGAGCTAAAGACGAACAAAAAATAGAAGCTGCAAAAAAACAGCAGTACAGCCTGACAAACTATTCAAGCTCTTATACATATAACACCACATTGAAACCTTTGTATAAAGACCCAACCTTTGGCCAGTCAAGTTTACAGTATACCCTGGGAGGCACTTTGGTTAAATCCAAAAAATACACGGACGGAGACGGCCCGGAATTAACGCCTCAGTGGGGTACATTTCAAAAAGAAGAAACAAAAGACGGAGAAGAAATAATCGGCCTTAAAAACCACAGGTTTACGTCAAACGTTGCAGCTAACGTTATGAACAAACAGCAGAATATTACCGTCAGCGCGGACCTGCCTCCTTTTGATCCTTTCATTCAGACTAACGCTACTTTCAGGGCATGGATTTCCGAGACAAATGCGCGCATGGATTTTAAAAAACCGGAAATGTTTTTAAATGAGCCAAATGACGAATGGAAATTAGACCCGCTGCACCTGACCGAAACCCTGAAATTCGGAACTAAAAGTACACTTTCCTATTACATGGTTATGGACCCGGAAGATGACTATAAAACCACAACCATTACATCATCATTAACATTATGGGATTTTAGGGCGTCTTTTTCCGCGGTAAAAATGGCTAAATGGGAATTCATACCGGATAACCCAGACGCTCCCACACAAGGCGGAAAATGGGTGCAGCATACGGAAGAAGAACCTTCTATAAATCCAAGGGATTTAACTTTTAGTTATTCAAAATCATTACCTGCCCGTGACATAATAAAAAACAGGTTAGGTTTTTCGGTGAATGTAAATACGAGGCTGTTCTTTGACCTTCAGCGGCATACCAATTCAAACTTTCAATTTACACTGGGCGCTACCTTAAAAATAACCAACTTTATGGACTTATCTATATCTGCAACATCCGAAAACGCGGTTGTTTTCAGGTACTTTAAAGGCGTTCCCGGAATGGAAGATTTAACAAAAATGTACCTTGACGGACCGCAGAACAATGTCTTTACCGACCTTATTGATTCATTCAATTTTTTTGACGATTCCAAAAGGCAAAGATCGGGATTCAAAATGAAAACGTTTAGATTTGGGGCTGTTCACCATTTAGGAGACTGGGACGCTACTTTGGAGGTTTCAATGATTCCGTATCTGGATAGAGAGTCATCTCCCCCAAAATATGAAGTTAACTCGGAAGTTTCTTTCCTTGTAAAATGGTCTGCCATCTCAGAAATAAAAACAGACCTAAAGTATGAAAAAAGAACAGAAAAATGGACAAAAAACTAGCCGTATTTAAAATAAGTACTGCGGCTCTTGACTGTTTTCTAAATAGGGCTATAGAATCTTAGAGAGGTATTTTTGGAGGACGGAATAACAATTGCTCTTGACAACAGGGAGCTTCTTTCCGGAATTTGCGGTGCGAATGACGGAAATCTCAAGGTAATTGAGGGTTCACTGGGCGGGAGCATTACCGCCAGAGGCAACGAAATCCACTTTGAAGGCTACGGCGAAGACGGAGTCAGGCGTTTCAGAACAATGATGGACACCCTTGTTTCGGCAGTAAAAAAAGGAGAAAACCCCTCCCCCGAATATATCCGCGCTCTTGCCGGAGAATTCATCCAAAACGAAGAAGGCTCATCCATCGCGCAGCCCGATGAAAAAGGGGAAGCTCTTTTTCGGGATTCAATGATACAGATTCCGCACGGCTTACGCCATGTCTATCCGCGTACCAGAAATCAGGCACATTACATCCGTGGAATGAGGGAAAATGAAATCTGTTTCTGCATAGGACCGGCCGGAACAGGAAAAACTTATCTGGCTATCGCCCATGCGCTTCAGATGGTACTTTCAAAAAAAATGCGCAAACTTGTCCTTACCCGGCCTGTAGTCGAAGCCGGCGAAAATTTGGGATTTTTGCCGGGAGACCTTAGCCAAAAAATTGACCCGTACTTACGTCCGCTTTACGATGCAATGGACGCGCTTGTCCCCTACGATGTAATTCACAGGCTGGAAGAAACAAGGGCGATTGAAATAGCACCGCTTGCCTACATGAGGGGACGCAGTCTGAATGACTGCATGGTAATTCTGGATGAGGCCCAGAACACCACAAAAGAGCAGATGAAAATGTTTCTGACAAGAATCGGAGCCGGAGCCAGGGCAATCATAACAGGAGACACTACTCAAATTGACCTGCCCCGCAAAACGGATTCCGGGCTGTTACACGCCATTGGAATTCTAAAAGAGATTGACGGATTACATTTTTCATTTTTACATACTTCCGATGTAGCGCGTAATCCGCTGATAAAAAAGATAATACAGGCATACGATGAAAAGGAAAAATAATTTTTTATGATAAATTTTAAAAAGAGGATAACCATTTTTTTCCAACAGTTACGCTCGGGGCCGATAATTTTCAGTCTTGCGCTGTTTATTGTTGCGGCCATTGTCGTAATTATGAGCGGAAACAACGCTATAAGCGACATCAGCAATTTTGAAGCGGGTAAGGTAGCCGACAGGGATGTTATCGCAGGGTTTACCGTATCTTTTATTGATGAAGAAGCTACCAGAGCGCGGATGGAAGAGGCAGGGGAAACAGCGCTGCCTGTAAACAGGACAATTGAAAAGGGCGACAGAATTATTAGAAAAGGTTTTATAATTACAGAAGCGGAAATGGAAGACCTGAAGGCTCTTAATTTATCTATGCCCAAACGGGACCCGCGTAATATAATCGGTATTGTTTTAGTGATGCTTCTGCTTTATCTGTTGTTCGTTGCTTTATGCGGACGTATTGTTATCGGAAGAAAAATAAATAACAGCGAACGCTACTTGCTCGCTTCTATTACAGGTTTTTACATTATAGGATCAGTACTGTTATTCAATTTTCTTCCGGGTCAAAACGTGCTGCTTGCATCTTTGCTTGTTCCGACTGCCCTCTTTGTAATGTTACTCGCAGTTTTTATGGGAACGCGCCCCGCCATGATAATGGCGCTTGCCCTGCCTTTGGGCGCATACTTCGCCGGCGCTTTTGATAATTATTCATATATTTTCGCGCTAATATCGGGAATAGCGGCTTCCACTGTTCTTCACAACGCAAAAGACAGAATGAGTCTGATCAAAGCCGGTCTTCTTATCGCGGCGGCAAATTCTGTCGCGATTGTTGTTATACTGCTTCTGAGGCAGGCAAGTTTATACGACTACCCCGCAATGATTTTCGGAGCCGTCCTGAACGGGATTGTCTCCGGTATGCTTACCCTCGGCTTTTTGCCGCCGCTGGAACACGCCCTTAACGCGGTAACTCCGTTCCGGCTGATGGAGTTATCTGATCTTAACGCGCCCATTCTGCGCAAACTTTTTACCACAGCGCCCGGAACTTACAGCCACTCCCTGATGGTTGCCAATCTCGCGGAACAGGCGTGTCAGGACATTGGAGCGAATCCCCTGCTCGCCCGCGTCGGAGCTTATTACCACGACATCGGAAAAATTGACAACCCCAGTTATTTTGTTGAAAACCAGACAGAACATAACAAGCATGATGAAATCGCCCCGCGTCTTTCGGCAACGATAATCCGCAGCCATGTAAAACTTGGCGTCGAAAAAGCGATCAGCCTCGGTCTTCCGAAAGATGTCATTAACATCATTTCTGAACATCACGGAAATTCAGTTATATCGTGGTTTTACAACAAAGCGGCAGAACAGGAAGTTGACGTAAGTTCCGAAGACTTTACATATCCGGGAACTCCTCCGCGCACAAGGGAGTCCGCCGTAGTAATGTTAGCCGACATAACCGAAGCCGCGGTACGGACATTAAACAAACCTTCGGCGGCTAAAATCGATAAATTTGTGCAGCAGCTTTTTGACGCGAAAATTGAACATGGTCAGCTTGCGGAATCGGACTTATCCTTCCGCGAACTTGAAACAATCAAAAAAGCGTTTGTAAGAGTGCTCTCCGGTTATTACCACTCAAGGATCGAATACCCAAAACAAAAAGAGGAAGCGCAATGAACCGGGTAACGGTTAACGCCGAAGAAGTGGCGCTTCCAAAGTGGAGCGGTTCAATGTGCTGCTTTGCCCTTAAAGTTCTGGATGAAATCAAACGCGACAACTGGGAGCTTTCGATCCTTTTGTGCGGAGATAAAACAATTGCCGCCCTTAATTCCCGATACAGGAACAAGAGCGAACCTACGGACATACTTTCATTCAATCTGGGCGAGACAGTGCAGGACGGCGGCAAAACCGTTTATCTGCCGGGAGACCTTGTAATTTCCCTTGACACACTGCGCGGGAACGCCGAATATTTTGCAACAAGCGAGGACGAGGAGTTACGCAGACTGATAATTCATGGTATCCTTCATTTAGACGGTATGGATCACGAAACAACAGACACAACAGAGCCAATGCTCAGCCTTCAGGAGGAGATACTGAACAAGCTAAAAGACGAACATATATTCTCTTGCGGGGGCAAAGCGTGAAAAGCCCGTTTCAACTTAACTCCAAAGCAATAAAAGAACTTGAAGAAGATCAACAGCAGATGATCCGGGGTGTTGTCGAATTATCGGACACCACAGTTAAGGAAGTAATGGTTCCCAGAACCGATACTGTCTTTATTTCCGCCGATGCCACAAAAGAAGAATTGTTCACCTGCATAAGCGAAAACGAACATTCCCGTTATCCGGTGTATCAGGACACTGTAGATCAGGTTATCGGCATTCTTCATGTTAAGGATGTGCTTAAAGCGATTGTAAAAGATAAACCTTTAAATATCCAGGAACTTGTCAGAAAACCTTTTTTTGTCCCGGTCTCAAAACATATTGACGATCTCTTGCGCGAATTAAAACGAAAAAAAGTTCACATCGCGATAGTGGTAGACGAATACGGCGGAGTGTCCGGCATTGTTTCCATGGAAGATATAATAGAAGAAATAATCGGCGACATTCAGGATGAGTTTGATCAGGAAACCGATGATGTGATAGAATTGGGCAAGGGTACATGGCTGTGCGACGCCAGAGTCAACCTTGAGGTTCTTGCGGAAGAAACAAATCTTGATCTTCCGGTTGATGATTTTGACACCCTTGGCGGTTTTGTTTTTGATCTTTTCGGAAAAATCCCTGTAAAAAATGAAAAAATTGATTACAAAGGATATGATTTTATCATTCAGGATATGGACGGACACAAGATCAATTCAATAAAAATTGTAACGCATAAAAAGGAATAGCGGTTTTTAAGGGGGAGGGAGTTATGTTACATTCCAGATTTGTAATTTTTATACTTTGCGCTTTAATTCTTTTTCCCATAAATTTGGCATCACAGCCGGCAAATACGGCGGCGGTGCATTATGAACGCGGAAGAAATTACATGGCGGACGAAAATTGGTATTCCGCAATAGAGTCATTTCTGGAATGCATAAGGCTCAATCCCGCTCATGCAGAAGGGACAGGCGCCCTTGCCGAATGTTATTACGAACTTTCCGAATTTGACGAAGCGCTTAACTGGGTACAAAAGGCAAGATTGCTTGCGCGCTCTAATATGTCCATAGCAAATCTGGAAGTTTTTACGCTCATAGCTCTTGGGCGGCTGGACGAGGCAACGGCGCTTGTTTCACAAATACTTGCGGCAGAACCATACAACAGGGAAGCGCTGTTTGCCGCGGGGGAATTGGACATTGCCAGAAACAGGCCGTCCGAAGCCCTGCTTCGATACCGGGAAGCGGTACGCCGCCACCCCGACGACCGCAGGCTTTTAATTTCTCTCGCACTTGTATCTCTTTCGTTAGGTGACGGAGAAACTTCCGTCCGTTATATAAACAGCGCCCTTGAACAGCACCCCGACGATTACCGCGTGTTTTTTTATGCGGCTTACATCTATTCAAAAAACAACAAACTGGCGGATGCCATCATTTACGCGGAACGCGCCCTGTATTACAAACCCGAGCACGCCCCGTCAAATTCACTGATGGCGAATCTGCGCTACCGCAATTTGCAGTACGATGAGGCAATCCGTCTTTCGGATATTTCTATCGCGCAGGACAGGCAGAATATGGGCGCATGGTACTTAAAAGGGCTTTCGCTTATACGGTTGAACCGTCCGCAGGAAGCGATTACGGTTCTCTCCACCGCGCTTAGCGTAAATGAAGAGGCTGAATTTGTCCGCGCCATTCTGGAAGAGACTCTTATCTCTTCGACTGCGCTGGAAGATTCCCGGCGCGCAAGATGGGCTTCCTGGCATTTTAACAGCGCGAGGAATTACCGTACGCGCAACTTAATCGATCAGGCGTTATTCGAATACCGGCGCGGGTTAAGGCTTAATCCTTTCGCGCAGGACAGGCGCGAATACGCGGAACTTCTGCGGCTTTCAGGTTATCCGTCGCGCTATCTTGAAGAACTTTTATTTTTGCAGGATCAGGGAATGTCTGACCGTCCGCTCAATGACGCGGTAGAGGCATACAGCTCTCTGCTTTCCAACGCTCTTTTTAAACAGTGGCAGGTAAACCCGATTGACCTTGCTGAACGCCATTGGAAAATCGCCGTCTTCTCCCTTGCCGGCCAGTCCAGTTTTCTTCATGCGGACGCCGGGGAAACCGCAGCATCCGTTATCAGAGATATTCTTGTTCATGAGCGCAATATATTGCCGATGAATTTACAATTACGCCAATCTTCTTTTTCTCAGGCTTTCAGACAGGCAAGGGAAAGCGGGGCGGATTATTTTATGCTCGTATCCGTAACCGAAAACGAAAGGGACATTTCGATAAAAGGGGAACTCTTTACAGCCAGAACCGGCTCTCCCGCCGCAACTTTTTACACCTATCGTACCGGAACAGGCAGACTGCGAGATGCGTCAAAAGGGATAACCGAACAGCTGTCCGGCGCTTTGCCGTTAAGAGGAAGGCTGCTCATCCGTAGGCAGGGACAGGCTCTTATCAATAAGGGAAAAGCGGACGGTGTAAAAGCAAATGTTGTCTATGACGTGGTAAAAAAAGGACGCCCTCAAATTGCCAACGAAGGCATCGCCCTTGTCTACAGTCCCGACGAACTTATAGGAAAACTTACAATCAACAATGTAGATGAAGAAATCGCGTCCGGCACTTTGGCAAGAGTCGGTTTCTTCGACCGCATCGAAGCCGGAGACGAAGTTGTCCTTCAGGCGGAAAAAACCGGCAAACCCATAGAACCCGCAAACCCCGAACTGCGCGCTCTATTAAGAACACTAAGATAGGGAGCAGTTAATAGTGAACAGTTAACAGTAAGTTTTGTTTGTAATCTTTGCGTGTTGATAAACTGCTAAGCCTACAAACAAAAACTCCCCACTGTTAACTGTTCACTATTAACTATTCACTGTTCCATATGTAACTTTTTCACGCTTAATAAATTCTTATTAGTAGGATATAATATGACTGAAAACAGGGGGATATTTATGAGTTTGACACGAAAAGCCGCCAATCTGCGTATTCTTTTCATTTTTGTATTAGTGTTTATCTCACCCTTCTGTGTACAAACCCTTTTTGGTGAGGAAAATCCCACCGAGCCCATCTCCGATGAGGAATCCTTCCTCGCTGCTGAACCTGTCCCTGATGAGGAAGCAAGTCCCGCCGCAGAAATCCTCCCCGATGAGGAAACCAGTCTTGCTGCCGAACCTATACCCGATGAAGAAACCAGTCTTGCTGCTGAACCCATCCCCGATGATGAATTTTTTCTTGATGATGAAGCCTTCTTTTTTGACGCGCCCACTCTCGTCTTTGAAGCCGCTCCTTTCAGCGGCACGCGTTCCTTTAATGAAATTTTTACAAACTTTTCGCCAAGCCAAAAAATAATGGCAATGAGCGAAACAGGCCTGAGGTATGCTTTTGAGAAGGATGACACTCCATCGCTGATTCCCGATCCGGATTCGGGAATTGATCTTCTCAGCAGCGTTATGGCAAAAAAACCTTCTCATATTGTTGAGGCTCTGGTGGTTGTGCCTTATGACAAAAAAGAACTCGATATGCTGGACGTTTACAATGCTCTGGGGAGGATCAAAAACATAAAAGACCACACGGTTTCCTTGAACGGCAGAGATATCAATATTTTTACGGATACAACCAGACTTGAAAGCGCCAAGAACAGAAAACCTATTCCCGATCCTTCGCCGGCGGATACGCTCCCTTTTTCGGAAACAATGTATATTCTTTTTTTAGACCCGTACTTAGGCGACCTTTATCTTCGTGGAGATATATCTATGAGCCTGTACGGCTTAACCTATAGTATGACCAACTTCAGGGATGTCCGTTATTCGATTTTTAAAATCATGAAAACAGAAAGATTTTCTGCCATACTCTACATTGAACCTATTAAGGAAGGAATACTTATCTACAGCGTATCCGGGCTTTATTTACCTAACTTTATCGCCAAAAGAGTAAATCTTACTCCTAACATGAACAGACGAATCACGGTATTATTAAATTGGATTACCGACGGCTTAAGAATTCAAGAAAGCGAGTGGCTGAGCAAGAGAATAAAACGTTAAATGTAATTTTCTCATTCTTAATGCACCATAGCTGTCAAAGTTGAGTCTATCCACATATTCGCTTCCACAGGATGGGTTGACTTAATCGATAAAAACTCAAAGAGCGCTCCCCTGTAATTCCCCGTAAAGTAAAGGGTTTGTCCAAGATAAAAACGGGCGCGCGCTTCTACATTTTTTGACCTTGGCAATGACAGATAATGCAGTAAACTTGTACGCGCCTTCTCCCAATCGCGCTTTACAAAAGATTCGCTTACAATTTGAAACAGGGCGGAATCTTCTCCGCCGGACGGGGACTGCAGATCAACCGTAAAAACACGCGGCTTTCTTAGCTCCAGCGGAGCCTTTTGGGGCACAGGGGTATTCTTTATAGTTTTCGCGGCATTTTCACTCAAGGATGTAAAACCGGCGGGGTCTGATAAAAAATAGCCGTCGGGCATAGCATTGTTAAGTGTCATTGTCGGAAGCGGTATTGGGCGTAACGCCGCTTCTGCCGCCCTGCCGCCGGAAACCGTCACTGCGGAAATTGTGGCGTTAACGCCCGGCTTAATTCCCATACTGCCGCCTGAAATTTCATCTTCATAAATGAGCGCGTAATAATAAGAAAGACCGGGAACAGGATAATCCGTAAAAGGAGAAGAAAAGCCCGATTGCACCATAACGGCGTTAAGTAAATCCCGCGGCTCTTTTACAGGCTGCGTACTGCGGTAAAGAACCGCGTTCTTGTGCGGTCCGTTTACGTCGAAGGTGATCACTATCCGCTCCCCATCAAGCCTTGCCGTTAAATTAGAAATCCCCTGAATGGCTAAAACTTCCGGCGCCTTTTCAACAGACCACTCCTCGACTGTCCCCGAAACATTTACATTTGTACTGTTAGTCTGCGGGATAATTATATCGTATCGCCGCCCGGAAACATCACTGGCGGCAATAAAATAGTAGAGGTTTTCCAAATCATCGGAATCGTCAATATAGTACTGCTCCCCATACCTGACAACCACAGGCCGTATATTCGCCGGAATTGAGCCCGAAAAAGGCCTTGAAGAACGGAATATATAAACAGGCCCTCGCGCATCAGGAGAATCTACCCATGTCAGCCTTATCAGGTTATTTCTGGCTTCCGCCGAAATGTTTGAAACAATAGAGTTCCCATTATTCTGAGCCGCCGCAGACACTGCAAAAACGAGCAACACTGCCGCAAAAACGGGTATTTTCTTCATATCTTACATTTTAATACCTGTTTCTATGAAAATCCATAGGGAAAAACGTTTTTTTTGGTTCCGATTCAGGCACGATTCATAGTATAAATTTATAATAAATTCCGTTATATTTATTTTCATTATGAAAAATAAATTTTGTGTTTTATTTTTGATGTTAATCATTTTCTCTGTGTCTTGTCATATTGGCGCAGACGGAAAGAAATTGAAAAACTATATGACTCCTGCTGAAAAAGAAAGCATTGTGTTTAGCGCAGTTTCTCCTAATCAGAAATATTACCACGAAGTCGCCGAGACGGCGGAGTATATACAGGAAATGTCAGTGTATGATGAAGAACTTGACAGCACTTACATTATACACATAACCCTGCCGCCTGATTATGACAAGAACAAATCATATCCGATGTACATGATGACCGACGGAATCTGGCGGTTAAGCGATCATGCCGAACTTAGGCCCATGATGGTTAACGGTGAAATTGAAGATATAATTATGGTCAGTATTGGTTACAATTACGGAATAGACGCGGAAGAAATTGATATCCGTCTTGTTGAATTTGTCGAGAAGAGCGATCGTTTTCTTGACTTCATAACTAACAATCTTGCGCCTTACTTGGGAGAACTTTACCATATAGATAACAAGCGTTCTGCATTAATGGGTCATTCTTTGGGCGGGCTGTTTATGTACTACGCGGTGTTCAACCACGATAAATATAAAAACAGCCCTTTTAACTACTATGTAATGGCAAGTCCCTCTTTTCATATAACTAATAATCAATGGTATTGGAAATACGGCAATATCGAGGAAAAATATTTTAAGAGAAATAAAAAATTTGAAAAGCAGGTATATTTAACCGCCGGCGATAATGAGGCCTATGGTTATGTACCGGTTATAAATAATTTTGTACAACGAACAAAAGTATATGGGGTAACAACAATAGATTGCAAAATATACGCCGGCGATCACTCCAGTTTTGTAAAACAAATGCTGCGTGATTCACTTTTGAAATTTTATGGGAAGGGGTGAGTTATAATACTCTTGCAAAGGCGCCTTTGAGTGGGGCTTTTCTTCCACTTTTTTCGCCGCGCCATATAGCCATTCCCGCCAAATTAATATAAAATAAAAACATGAACCAATACATAAACTGCATCGCGCACAAAACAAGCGAGGGCAATCTTCTTCTTGGCGAAAATTATACCGCCATGTTTGACTGCGGTATGGCTCTTTGCGCGGATGCTACAATACAAAATGTTAAGAACGCTCTGCGGGGTTCCCCGAAGGGGCGGCAGTTGGACTACCTCTTTATTACGCATACCCATTATGACCATATCGGCTCACTGCCTTTTTTCAGGAAGGAGTGGCCGTTACTGCGTCTTGTAACATCGCAGACAGGGGCGGCGGTGTTGTTAAAAGACACTCCGCGCAGAGTTATCCGGGAGCTTTCGATTGCGGCGGCTGTTGAGCGTAATATGAAATTTGATACCTCGTACAGCGACGACGCTTTTCACGCGGACGTTATCGTAAAAGAGGGAGATATTATTTCGCTCGGCGGACTTTCGGTGGTAACGCTGGAAACGCCTGGACACACAAGGGATACGCTCAGTTTTTTTATACCCGAACTTGAAATGCTGATAGCAAGCGAAACAACCGGAGTTTTACTGCACGACGGTACTGTGTATCCCCCTTATCTGACCAGCTTTAAAGACACAATCAGTTCTATAGAAAAATGCCGGAATATGCCTTATAAATTTTTGTCTCTGCCGCACATGGGGCTTGCACAGGAAAAAGACGCGAACGGTTTTTTTGACAAGGCACAGGAGGCCGGCACTGCCTGCCGCGATTTTATAATGAGCATGAATGAAAAAAAACTTGACGAGGACGCAATGCTTGATATGTTTACTCAGGAATACGGAAACGAAACTCTTTTCAGCTATCAGCCTAAAGATGCTTTTATCGCAAACGCGCGCGCGACAATCGCCTGCACCCTGCGTGAATTTGCACCTAACGATGTGGATGCTGCGCAGCAGTGAAGCCGCAAAACAGTGATATGAAAAGTTGTTTTCGCATAGACGGCGATAAGATTCGCCTTGAGATAAAAGCAGTTCCCGGCGCTTCAAAAACGGAGTTTGCGGGAATAAAAGACGACCGTCTTCGGATACGGCTTGCCGCCGCCCCGGAAGACGGCAAGGCAAACACCGAAATGCTCAATTTTTTATCCAAAGCGCTTGGCTGTCCCAAACGTGATTTGCAGTTTCTCTCCGGCGAAAAATCGCGGCTCAAGTCCGTCGCCATTCCTTTTGAACGTAAGCCGCAGTTGGAAAAAATCCTTGTTATTTATAATTAAGCTCAATCATTTTTTGGGCATAACGGACGCCAAGCTGTTCATATCCATCATAACTAAAATGCCACTGGTCTTTGCCTTTTGTTAACCCGTCCGTCGGAATAACATGAGCAACGCCCCGCATTGCAGACGGCAGTTCTCTGATAATACTGCTGTTATTGCCGACTACCTGCCCCGCAAGCAAGGGGATCGAATTTGGTTTCAGCTTTAAATCCGCCAGTAAATTATCGTAAATGCTCTTCACTGCTCTACCCCAATTTTCATTGTCGTTTCCATTATTATAGTTGGGGGCTCTTGCCTTGCCGGATTCACCCTGATGAAGCAGTATGCCTTTTATAACCCCGTCTTTTTGCGCCAGCTTCGCCATGTCAACTAACCGCTGATAGGGATTATTGCCGTACTCGGCCGCAATATCTTTCATGTACTTTTCCTGCCTGTCAAGATAAGCCATAGCCTCTTTATTATTTTTGTCAAACAGATTAATTGCACAGCCCCCAACGGCAACAACAATTACCCCAATCTTTATATTGGGATCGTCGATTTCTTCAACCAGAGTGCGGCCAAAAAAGTCGGCGGGGCTTAACCCTGTCCAGTCCCTTACCAAAGGAGGAACTGCCGGATACCAATTACCAACGGTCCTTTTGGTGTTGGGCATGTTTGCTGCCGCCATTACCTGAAATCGGTCATTATTATATTCTTTGTACTTTTCCGGTATTCCGGCAGCGCGATCTCCTTCCATGTTGGATTGCCCAAAGCAAAGATAAATATGAAAGTTTGGATCACCTTGCACAGCTTCTTCAAAATTATCATTATTACCGGAAGTATTTGTTGTTGCGCATGCAGATAATAAAATGATTGACACGGCTATGATTATACTCCTTTTCGTTAATTTCATAGTTAACCTCCTAAAAAACATTGAAAAAATATTAGCATAGTTTACTGCAAAAGACAAGGAAAATAGGGAAAGGAATTGTTGTTTTGTAAACAACGCTGATTTACAACAAGTATAGATTACTTACAATAAAAAGAAAATTAACCGGTTGTCTCACAAGACTAATTCCTGTATTATGCAAAAACAATGAAAATGACAATGGCAATGCGCTGGTTTGGACCCGCCCACGATCCTGTAACACTGGACAAAATACGGCAAGTGCCCGGGCTAAATGGAGTTATCACTACTCTGTACGGCATTCCGCTGGGTGAAGCGTGGAGCAAGGACGAGTTTCTTGCGCTGAAAAATGAAGTGGAAGCGGCGGGCTTGTCCATCATCGGAATTGAAAGTCTTGGCGTACATGATTCGATTAAGGTTGCCGCAAAAGACAGAGATCAATATATCGAAAACTACATCGCCAGCCTGAAAGTTTTGGGCGAGGCGGGCATTGATCTTGTCTGTTACAATTTTATGGCGGTTTTTGACTGGACAAGATCGAATCTGGCAAAGCCCCGCAGTGACGGCGCTACGGTAATGTCTTACGAACAGGAAGTTATAGATAAAATCGATCCCAATAATATGTCAGCTCACATGAACGCCAAGGCAGGCGGCCATCTTTTACCCGGCTGGGAACCGGAACGCATGGCGCGTATCAAGGAACTTTTTGATTTGTACCGGGATATTGACGGCGAAGCCCTGCTTACAAACATGAAATATTTTTTGGAAGCAATCATGCCTGTCTGCGAAAAATACGGAATAAAAATGGCTATGCACCCGGATGATCCGGCATGGCCTGTCTTCGGCCTCCCGCGCGTTATGTCAAACAAAGAGCAATTACTGCGCATGGTAAAAATGGTGGACAATCCGTTAAACGGCATAACACTTTGCACCGGCAGTTTAGGCAGTAACCCCGCCAACGACATCCCTGAAATAATCCGCGCTCTAAAAGGACGAATCCACTTTGCCCATGTACGCAATGTGCGCCACAACGCCCCAGGCGATTTTGAAGAATCCGCCCATCTTTCCACCGACGGCTCTTTGGACATGTACGCAATCATGAAAACCCTGCACGACACCGGCTTTAAAGGCCCCATCCGCCCCGACCACGGCAGAAACATCTGGGGCGAAGTCTCCATGCCCGG
>JAIRUC010000264.1 GCA_031254615.1 Treponema sp.
CCGATTGATTATGCGATGAACGAAGCCTGCTCCGCCGGGACAGGATCATTTTTGGAAGAGTCCGCTTCCGGCGATCTTTCCATTCACAGCGCAAAGGACATCGGTCCCATTGCGTTAGACGCAAATGCGCCGTGCAAATTCGGCGAACACTGCTCTGCGTTTATCAACAGCGATATCCGCAAGGCGGTACAGCAGGGAGCGGGAAGGGAAAACATCACAGCGGGGATTGTCTGCTCCATAGTGGCGAATTATCTTAACCGCGTTGTCGGAAACCGCACCATCGGCGCGAAAATATTTTTGCAGGGCGGAGTCGCGAAAAATCCGGCGGTCCCGCTTGCGTTCGCGATGCTGTTAGACAAGGAAATTCTTGTTCCGCCCTCGCCTGAATTAATGGGATGTTTCGGAGTAGCGTTACTCGCAAAACGTAAAAATGCCGACGGCCTGCTTGATGAAAAAGCCATCGTTATAGATGATATTATTAACCGCGAAATCGGTTACGAGAGGGTTTTTAAATGCCAGTCATGCGAAAATTTCTGTTCGATTCAGGTGTTAAATGTAAACAATAACAAGTATATGTTCGGCGGGCGCTGTAACAAATACACCAATATGCGCAAAAAGGTAAAAGACATACAGGTTTTTGATTATGTCGAAAAACGGCAGAAGATGATTTTTGAAGAGTACGCCGCGCCTGCGCACCCGGCGCCTGAATCGCTGAAAAATTACAGTGTAGGCATACCGCGCGCTCTTTCTACGCATACGCTTTATCCGCTGTATTCGTGGTTTTTCCACGAACTTGGAATTAAAACCTTTCTTTCTACCGAAGTGGCGCACGAGGGAGTCGCGCGCGCGGAATCGACTTACTGTTTCCCCGCGGAAATCGCCCACGGCGCGGTGCAGGACTGCCTCGATAAAAATGTAGACTATGTGCTTTTGCCGCACTTTAGGGATATGCCCAGTTACGAGGAAAAAGTTCACGCCAACTTCTGCCCGATTACGCAGGGGCTTCCGTATTATATTGAGAAGGCGTTCCCGGATATCGATAAAAAACGCTGGCTTCCGTTAGTTGTAAGTTTTAAATACGGTGAGGGAAAAGCGCTGGAACTGTTCTGTGAAATGACAAAACGTCTTGGCATTGACGAGGACGCAACAAAAGCCGCTTTTGATAAGGCATGGGCAAAACAGCAGGCATATTTTGACGCCGCGCAGAAAATGGGAATTGAGGCGTTGGAAGAAGCGCGCAAGGCCGATCGCCCGATTATTTGTACATTGGGCAGGCCCTACAACGCGTTCACGCCGGAAGCGAACATGGGGATTCCGCGCAAATTTACCACGCGCGGTTACTCGATCATTCCGTTTGACATTCTGCCGTTCCACGATGAAGAAATTTTCCCGAATATGTACTGGTATTACGGCCAGCAGGATATGAAGGCCGCAGAACTTCTGCGAAAAGAAGAAAACATCTATATTACGTTTATTACCAATTTTTCGTGCGCGCCGGATTCATTTATTCTGCATTATGTGAAATGGCTGATGGGGCAAAAACCGTTCCTTGTGCTGGAGCTGGATTCACATTCGGCGGACGCGGGAATTGACACGCGCGTTGAAGCGTTCCTTGACATTATCGACGGCTACCGCTCGAAGAAAAGCGAGATTGAAGCTGAGCGTTACGACAACGGCTGGCGTTTTGTCAGTGAAAAACAGGCGAACGGCAAATTCGATTTGCGCGTAGACAATGCTATTACAGGCGAAAAAGTTCCGGTTGTCGGCAACAAGCGCATAAAAGTTCTGCTTTCCAATATGGGCAATATCTCTGCCGAGTACATGGCGGCTGCTGTCCGGGGGCTGGGTATTAACGCGGAGGCATTTCCTGTTGCGACTAACAAAACAATTCAGATTGCCCGCGCCCATGCGTCGGGAAAAGAGTGCGTCCCCAGCCACCTTCTTCTTGGAAGCGCGCTGGAATATTTCCTCAGCGACAAATACCGCAAGGATGAGCTGTACCTGCTCTTTGTGCCGATTACTACGGGTCCGTGCAGAACAGGGCAGTATTATGTGTTCTACGAAAATCTTTTCCGCGACCTGCGTCTGGAAAACGTCGTGATCTTTATTTTGTCTTCGGACAATTCGTACACGGAGCTTGGTTCTGAATTTTCAAAACAAATGTGGATAGGGCTTGTGTTATCTGACTATTTAAAGGACATTCAATGTTCGCTCAAGACCTGCGCCGTCGATCCGGTAAAGGCTCAATTGGAGTACGAAAAATCATGGCGGAAGGTTATGCACGCTGTAGAGCATAATCCGAAAAAGCTGTGGAAGGAATTAAAAAATGTCGCAAGAGATGTTAAAAAAATTCCGTTAAAGAGAAAAGTGGCGGACTGTCCGCGCGTGCTTGTGGTAGGTGAAATCTATGTGCGCCGCGATGATTTTGCCGTCGGCGAGCTGACGGATTTGATGAGCGAACGCGGCATTGTCGTTAAAGTTGCCGGAATCAGCGAATGGATACATTATCTTGATTATATGCGTGAATATTCGCTTAATAAACTGCTTAAACTGCGAAAGCCCGGAAAGCGCCTGTTCTCTGACCCGTGGAAAAAAATTAAAACACTGCAAATAGAAAAATGGTGGAAACATCATATTGAGAAAAAAACTCTCGCTATTTTGCAGCCGACAGGCCTTATACCAGAAACGCCGCACGATATGCGCCATATAATGACATTTACACAGGAGCACTTTGTAAACCTTGAACTCAATTCCGAGATTGCCGTTTCCTCAGGTTCGGCGGCGGCGGCGATGGACGCAGGATATTCGGGCATCGTAAATATCAGTCCGTTTGCCTGTCTTATCGGGCGCGTAATTGAAGGGCTGTTCACTCCGTGGGCGCGGGAACGTAACTACCCGATTCTTTCCGTAGAAGTAGACGGAAATCTTCTGCCGCCGAACATTGTAAACAAACTCAATATATTTATGGTGAATGTTCTGCGCTTCAAGGGCGGAAATGATCTTTCATCTCTGGTTGACGAGGCTTCTTAATGAACAGACTGGAAAAGTCAATAGATTCTCTTTTACAGAATTACGATGCTTACGGCATGGTAAACCGTTCCGATACGGAAAATCTTCCCGGAAGAGAAAGTATAAAAAATATTGTCATCGGTTTGGAAGGGGTGCTGTTCCCCGGCTACTTGGAAAATCTGCGCACCGATAACGGAAACCTGCGCAATATCACGGGCGAAAAAGTGAATCAGTTAGCGTGTAACTTAATTCACGAGGTAGAAAAGAGCCTTGCTTTTTCCGCGCGTATGGGAGTTTTAAACTGCGGACACGGAAGCTGCAGAGCAGTCGCCGCTCTTGTGGTGGACGATTTTTTTGAAGAGCTGCCGAAGCTCAGAACTTTTTTAGCAAAAGACCTTGAAGCCGCAGTCCGCGGCGACCCTGCCGCAATGAGCGCGGATGAAGTTATACTTTCTTATCCTGGATTTCAGGCAATCGCCGTCCACCGCATGGCGCACTTTTTTTGGACGCGTCAGGTTCCGATTATCCCGCGGATGATGAACGAGCATGTCCACAGAAGAACCGGCATTGACATTCACCCTGGCGCACAAATCGGCGAATCGTTTTTTATCGATCACGGAACAGGCATAGTCATCGGCGAGACCACGGTAATCGGCAATAATGTAAAACTCTATCAGGGCGTTACCCTTGGCGCGCTTTCCGTAAAAAAAACAGAGAGCGGTCTAAAACGTCACCCTACAATAGAGGACGATGTTACTATTTACGCAAACGCTACAGTCCTTGGCGGTGAGACGATCATAGGACGGGGCAGTATTATCGGCGGCAGCGTGTGGATTACTCAATCTGTTCCCGCCGAAAGCAAGATTTACAATAACCAGTCGAAATAAGCCGCCATGGAAGAAGGATTAATGTTTTTAATAAAGATTTTTTTTATTTTTGCGGTTGTTTTATTTTTTTTTGTCAGCGCAGGGTTGGGCAGAGTAGTTGGATCAGATATTAACGAAATCAGAAAAATTATGGTTGTTAAATGATGCCGGGAAAAAAGTGCGCGTTTACGGCGCTGGTCGGCCGTCCGTCCGTGGGAAAGTCTACGCTTCTGAACAGGATGTGCGGCGAGAAAGTCGCTATTGTAAGCAGTGTTCCGCAGACAACGCGTAATGCGATTAGGGGAATTGTCAACCGCGAACAGGGACAGCTTATTTTTATTGATACTCCGGGCAGGCACAATTCGCAGAAGAAAATTAATAAAAAACTGATGGAAGTTTCCGAGCGCGCTTTGGAAGACAGCGACCTTGTTCTGTATGTTATGGACGCGGCGCGCTCTCCGGGCACGGAGGAAGATGAAATCGCCTCCCTTCTTGCGCCGTTAGCGGAAAAGACAGTCATCGCTGTTAATAAGATGGATGCCTCAGGCAGCGATTTTAAGCGCGCCGAAGAATTTATAGCGCAGCATTTTCCTTCGGCAAAGAACCGCTGCTTTGCGGTCAGCGCAAATACCGGGCAGGGCGTTGACGAACTTCTTGCCGCCCTTTACGATCTTGCGCCGGAAGGAGATACCCTCTACGGAGACGAATACTACACCGATCAGGAAACAGGTTTCCGCATTTCGGAGATTATCCGTGAGCAGGCAATTAACCGCCTGCGCCAGGAACTTCCCCATTCGCTGTATGTGGATATTGCCGACATGGAATTTAAAGATGAAAAACTTTGGGTAAGGGCGTTTATTGTTGTGGAGAGGGAATCCCAAAAAGGCATGGTAGTCGGCAAGGGCGGCGAAATGATCAAGGCGATACGCCTTGCCTCTTTAAAAAACTTAAAACAAATTTTTGACTGGAAAATCGATCTTGATTTGCGCGTAAAAACCGGCAAAGACTGGCGGCATAATGATCATACGTTACACCGTCTTATCGATCGTTAGAATCGCTAAAATCGATCGTTAAAAAACTTTTCAATTTCCGCAAGCAGTTCGGCGAATGTATCCACACAGCGAATATCCGTGCAGTCTTTTCTGATTTGCTCCGGCGCGCGGAACAGACAGCCGCAGTCCGCTTCGCGGATCATGGCAAGGTCGTTGAAAGAATCCCCCGCCGCAAAGATGCACATATTCATCGACTTAAAAGCCTTTATCGCCTCGCGCTTGCCGTCCTTCTGGCGAAGACGGTAACCTGTAACAGAACCGTTATCTGCAATTTTCAGCGAGTTGCAAAAAAGCGTAGGCCACGCCAGTTTTTTCATGAGCGGTTTTGCGAATTGTTCAAAAGTATCGGATAAGATAACAAGCTGGGCTTTTTCGCGCAGGGTATTGGCAAACTCAAACGCTCCCTCAAGCGGCTCCATGCCGGATATAACTTTTTGAATATCGGCAAGTTTAAGATTGTTCTTCTTTAAAATATCAAGGCGGAAGTTCATCAACTTGTCGTAATCAGGTTCGTCCCTTGTTGTCCGTTTAAGTTCAGGGATACCAACGGCTTCGGAAAACGCTATCCAGATTTCGGGAACAAGCACTCCTTCAAGATCAAGACACACCAAATTCATAAGAGAATAGTATCATATAGCATGAAAATGCTTCAAGCTGTGTGATATACTAATTCCATGACAATTCTGAAAATACATAACCCTTTTAATGCGCCTGTCTATCATGAAGAAATTTTATCCAGCACCATGGAAATTTCGCGCTCTCTTGCCGCCGAAGGTGCGGCGCACGGTACGGTTATCACGGCCGATTTTCAAACGACAGGGCGCGGACGTATTCGCAGCAGAGTGTGGGAGGCGGAAGAGGAAAAGGGGCTTCTCTTTACAATCATGCTGCGCTACCCGGACATTCAAAATATTCCGGCGGCGGTTACACTGCGGACAGGGCTTGCCGTCGCTCTTGCCATCGAAGATTTTGCGCCTTCTCTGCTGGGGACTGTCACGGTTAAATGGCCTAACGATATAATGATTGGCTCAAAAAAAGCGGTGGGTATTCTGTGCGAGGCGGATGGCGGAAACCTGCACATCGGTATTGGAATAAACGTGGCACAAAAAGATTTTTCGGGTGTCTTGAAGGAAAAAGCTGGCAGTATAGCCGCTGCCGCAGGACGGGACATTGCACCTGCCGATCGTTTTTTACTGCTGGAGAAAACACTTGCGCGGCTTTACACAGAGTTGGAAACAGAAAAGGGCAAAACATGGAAATCCCGTCTTGAAAAACGGTTGTACAAAAAAGGCGAACAGGTCGCTTTTATCGAAGGCGCTGCAGATTCCGGCAAAAAAATAACCGGCTGCCTTTCCGGCATCGGAGAAGGCGGAGAACTTTTAATCGTGCCCGACGGAGAAACACAGGCGCTCTCTTTTATCACCGGAGAATTAATGACTGGTTATAATAACAAAAATATGTTACACTAAACTATAAAATAAAATCAGAGGTAAACATTATGGCATCTTTATCAATTCCTTCTGCCGGGATGGCGCATGATTTTTTGGCGCTTGGCGCTTTAGTAACCCGTCTTGATCCGGGTGTTATTCCCTTTACGGAGGCGAACGAGTACCTGCTTCATGTTTCCGGCGGAGAGTACAATGTAGCGGCTAACCTTTCAACTTGTTTTGGCATGAAAACCGCTATCGCAAGCGCCATTGTGAATTACCCCATTGGCCGCAGAATTGAGCATGCCGTACAAAAAGCGGGAGTAACCCCATACTATAAACGATTTGAGCATGACGGAGTACGCGGTCCTAACATGGCGATTGTGTGGAGCGACCGGGGGCAGGGAGTACGTGCGCCTGTGGTTTTTTACAACCGTTCCAACGAAGCGGCGCAGCAGCTTGCGCCAGGAAGTTTTGACTGGGACGCTATTTTTTCCAAAGGTGTACGCTGGTTTCATTCCGGGGGGATTTTCAGCGCGCTTTCGCCCACTACGTCGGAACTTGTGATAGAGGCAATGCAGGCGGCGAAAAAAGCAGGAGCGGTTGTGTCTTTCGATTTAAATTACCGCGCGAAACTTTGGGCGGTTGCCGCCGCGGAACAGGGCAAAAGCGCGGCACAGGCAAGCGAAGAAGCGGCAAAAACTCTGCGTAAAATAGCGAGTAACGTTGACGTGCTTGTCGGCAATGAGGAAGATTTGCAAAAAGGACTTGGCCTTAAAGGGCAGGATGTTGAAGCCAAAGGGCAGCTTGATCCTTCCGCTTTTTTCGGCATGATAAAAAATGTCACACAGGACTTCCCGAATATAAAAGCGGTGGCGACTACCTTACGCGAAGTTCATTCCACCAACCGCCATTCGTGGAGCGCCGTGCTTTGGCTTGACGGCAAGACGTATCAGGCCCCGGCTGCGGAACTGGACGTGTACGACAGAGTCGGCGGCGGCGACGGATTTGCGGCCGGTCTTTTCTACGGTTTGTTGTCCGGAAAAACTCCGGAAGAGTCCTTGCGTCTGGGTTGGGCGCACGGCGCGCTTGTAACCACCACACCGGGAGATACTTCAATGTTCAGCCTTGATCAGGTTGAGGCTTTTGCGAAGGGCGGCTCCGCAAGAATACAAAGGTAAGCGTTAGGCTTGTATGCGGCATGGTTGAAGGGTTCTTAAAAATCGCAGCTAAGGTTTTTTTATAAATTCCACCTTGTAAATTTTTACAAAACATGGTATTCTTTAACTATGATAAAAGCCAAAAAAATTATACCATTAAATTCACCTGTCTTGTCCTTGATAAAATCGAGATTTAATCACTTACCCCCCCCCCCCCCCCAGTTCAACCATGAACTAGCTTTATCGTATTTTTCACCATATTTTCTAAAAATTACACTAATTGTCCTTTTCTTCATTATTTTTTTTCCCTGCCGCTTAGAAGCGCAGGAAGAAGAAGGATACGACATAGAATTAGGCAAATTTTCCTTTTTCCTTACGACGCGGATAATGGATGACGGTTCCATACAGGACGGCGGACTGGGGTGGAATTATGCCGGCGCTTTTTCCGCAAACCTGCGGGTAAAATTTACTTCTATAGAAAAGAATGAGGAATTTGCAAGCGTCGCTGATTCACTTAACGCCGTTAAACAAAAGATATATGAAGTCTACTTCCTGCCTCTGGAATTCGCGCCTGTTAAAACGGCGTCCGCTAAATTATGGTTTGGTATCGGCGGATATTACTACAATGAAACGTTAAGTGAAAAAGGTTTTTTCAATATGCCCGAACTTGAGCTTCTGAGCATGGAACGGGTTAATTCCTATACGAATGAATTTTCTATGCAGACGCTGGGGCCTTTGGTGGATGCCGGTTTCACATTCCGAGGTTCCGAGTGGTTTAAGGCGTCACTGTCCGCGGGCGCGGTGCCGGTTTTCTTAACATGGGCAGAACAAAGTGTAAGCATTGTTCCTCTGCTGGATCCGGATCACGCCGATTATTCACAGAGTCATTGGGGCAGTCCATACCTGTACGGGGATTTAAGCGGGATTATTTCCATACCGCGCTTTAAGCAGCCTTTAGAACCTTCGGGCTGGAAACTGTGGTTCTCGTTTTTATTTGATTACTCCAGTCTGCAATATGAGGTTCTTGATTTCAAATATGAAAGCAGTAAATTTAACTGGTACACGCCGGAGAGGACTGTGGTTTCCCGGTCTTTTAAAATAGAAGGGGCGCTTTTGATTCCGATTAGCGGTATGCACCTTCAGATTGGCGGCGGCAGAATATTTGATTCCATGACAGTTGATACCGGTTCCGCGATAAAACATGAAAAAAATTATCTGAACATTTCGGGAAAGATTATAAATTTTTAGAGTTTTTATAAGGAGAGTAACATGAAGTTGACAGGAAAGCGCGTAATCTTAAAAGGATTGTTAATAATGTCTGCGGTTTTTTTCATGGCGGCCTGTTCCAGCCCGGATGATACCAACACCAACGGCGGCGATAAAGTTTTAAGCGGAACGGTAACAATAACCGGAACCGCTAAGGTGGGACAAACTCTGACGGCTGATACTTTTGCGCTCAACGGCGATGGAACTATTACTTACCGGTGGCTAAGAAACGATGAGCCTATAAGCGGCGCAACCGGAAGCACCTATCTTTTGGATCAAGACGACCATGGTAAAATGATAAAAGTGGAAGTGAAGCGGAGCGGTTACGACGGCGTTGTCACCAGCGCCCCCAAGGGGCCGGTCGCGGGGACTAACGATCCGGACTTGACCGGAACTGTAAGCATTACCGGAACCGCGCAGGTAGGGTACATCTTTACAGCTAACATTTCCGCGCTTGACGGGGATGGAACCCCGAGCTACCAATGGTATCGCGGCGACACTGCCATATCCAACGCGACCGGAAGCACCTATACTCTGGTTGAAGCCGACAAGGATAAATTAATAAAAGTTGAAGTAGGCAGAAGCGGGTATGCCGGAACCAAATTCAGCGAGGCCAGAGGGCCGATTGCAGGGAGCGGCGTAACTCCTCTGCTTTATGAAAAGCAATACTGGGGTGAGTGGATTCGGATGGATAACGGGCAGGCATATTACTTTACCAGCAGTAAACTTACAATTAATAATCAACCCAGTACCTTGTCATCGTCAGCGCTTACCAAAGAATCGGACAAGGTTATTGCCGTCACGCAAGGCACAAATAAATATTGGCTCTACGCCTCCCGTCCTGCCACTTCCAGTTTTACCGGCCGCATAACTGACCTGAGACTTACAGATGGTAGATCGGCGCGTTCTCTTGGAGGGTTTGAAGATATATTGATACGTATAGGTGATGAGGTAGGCCGTATCATACATCCCGATCCTGACGGAGAATTTGAAGTAGACGAAATTGTCGTGGAAGAGGATTATGAAATCAGCTTCCCCTCTGCGCCGGAAATCCCGCCGGTAATTGTAACTCCCAATTATAACGGCGATGATATTGGAACCTTAAACATTGTGGAAGGGGTAAATTTTAAAATATCAGTCAAGGCTGAAAACTCCTATAA
>JAIRUC010000285.1 GCA_031254615.1 Treponema sp.
TTGTCATACTAACCTTTGTTTAGTGCGGCAAATAGCCGCACAGTTAAATCGAACATGAAACATGGTTTCATGCAGTTATCTCAATATCACTCATTTCAACGGCGTCAATATGGCAGTCCCGCACTTTTACCGCACTGCCGAAACGGCTTATCACATTGATCCTGTCCATGTAAGGTGCAATGGCTTCGATCTTTTCGGGCGGAACCGAAGTGATGATCTGCAGGTTGAGATTATCGTAAAACGAAAGTATTTTGCCGATTCGTTCATCGTCCATGCGGTTAAACGCTTCGTCAAAAATTACCAGACGCACGGTAGTTTCGGGACGGGCTTTGTAAAAACGGTAAAAACTGGCGGCAATGGCAACATAATACGGAGTCTGCGACTCGCCGCCGGATTTTTCCTTGAGCACTTTGGAAAGCGAAAGAGTTACCGGATTGCCCGCTTCGTCAAAATTGTCGTTTTCCTTGATCCTGATGTCGTAATGAAAATAAGTGCGGTAATCGCAAATTTCTTTAAGCTCTTTTGAGTCCAGCGGTGAATTGAGAATCCGGTTAAAAAGTTCTTCCGCGGCTTTTCGCTGTGCCGGATCGACAAGCTGGGAAAAGAGGCCGTCATCGGCGGTTGGTATTTTCGCCGCCTGCCGGATTACTTCAATCTGTCCCTTGCGCTCGCTGAGTTCTTCAAGATGGAACCAATACTGATCGCGGCCAAAATGGAGGGTGCGAAGTATATCGTTGATCTCGTTAAAACTTTCCCGCGCTTCTTCGATATGCTCGTTCAGGCGGGAAATATAATGCTCTTTGAATTCTTTTTCCGCATCCTGATATGCCTTCGCGATTTTTTCGCGATACTGCGGCAGTTCCGAAGTTTCAAGCCGCTTCAACAGAGTTTCCGCCTCGGTATTTTCCGAAGGTTCCATACCAAGCAGATAATGAAACTCATGCTCATAATCGGCAACAAGTTTGTTGTACTCTTTTTTACAAGTCTCGGTGCGGGTTTTAAAACTTTTTAATGTTGATTCATAAGTATTGGTAAGATCGGCAATGCTGTTTTTTGAAAGTTTGTCCTGCGCGTATTCTTCACATTCTCCGATCATCAGCGGATAATCGCTGGCGAAATTTTTGATTGCCTCTTCTTTTTCTTCCTGCGATTGGGTAAACCGATCCAAATCTTCGCGGCAGACGGACAATTTTGTATTCAGACTGCCCCATGTTTTTTGAAAGCGATCATTGTCTTCCTTTAACATGTTAAGCTGTCCTTCCAACTCCCCGCGTTTGTTTTCCATGTCTTTGAAAGATTGGGTATCCACTGCGGCCAGTTCTTCTTGTGCGGCGGCAAGCTGTCCGGCAAGAGCTTTTGCATCCGCAATGGAAGGGAAAAGATATTTTAACTCCGGCAAAGATCGTATAACGCGGTTACAGCAATCTTCGCGTCCGCGCGCTTCACGCTCCTCTCGTTCCGCGCTGACAAATTCCGCTTCTACGCGCACAGATTCGGCGGCAAGAAATTTTCGGCGTTCCTCAAGAGCCGCCCTTCCCAAATAATGACGGCGGTAAACCTCTTCTTTGATCCGCGAAGCGGTGTGGCTCATGTAGGTCATACATTCTTTTGTAACCGCAGAATCATAAGTTTTTAAATTTGCAAGATCACAGCGCATAACTTTTCCCAAAGTGTAGTTGATGTAAATGCGGGCGTAACCGTCGGCCTTGACGATTTCCGCAAGAGAACCCGGTTTTGCCGTAGCAGATCGCATCTTTTCGAGATTGGGAATAAATGCGCCGGCTACGGAACGGGGAAGGCGGTCGTATACTTCAATGGCTTTTTGAAACTGATCGGGATCGACCAGAACAGCAAAACGCCTTGTGTTGAGCCAGCCTTCGACAGCGTCCGCCCATGCAGGTTCGGTAATCTCCGCCGCTTCCGCCAGAAAGAAAGCCTCAATCCCCGCCTTTTCCAGCGCCGCCCTAAGTTCACGCGGAGCGTCGGGGTAGCGGAGTATGCCGCGTTCCAAATCGGCAAGCTCTGAACGGATGTCGCGTAACAGGGCTTGAGCTTCATCCTTTTTCCGTTCGGCGGAATATCTTTCGTTTTGGTATTTTTTCGCTTCTTCGATAAGGGCGGCGTCTTGTGCGTCAAAATCTTCTGTCAGCTTGCGGTTCAAAAGCGCTTCGCATTGGGATTTTAGGCTTCGATATTTTTCGGCCTGTTCGGTTTGTTTAACCAAGTCGTGCTGTATGCGCTCAATGCGCGCCCTGATTTCTTCGTAAAGCCGGTGCGCGTCGTTGGCGGCAAGAGCCAGATCAAGGGCGCGAAGTTCCTGCTCTGTGTTCAGCCGCTTGTCGTTCAGGGCGGAAATTTCACGGTTGGTAAAATCCAGTTTGTTCTGCGTGTCCACAAGCTGGCGCGAGGCGTTGTCCTTCTTCTGCCTTTCATTTTCCAGTTCAATGCTGAGCTTCAAATATTCCTGTTTTGTGATAAGTCCGTCGTAATTCCGCCACTCCGCGGCTTTGGCGCAGATTTTTTTCAACACGCCGATTTTCGCGATTGCGCCTTTTGCCTGACGGTCGGCCTCTTTGTAATTTTCAAGATTCTGCTTCATGTCCTGAATTGAGACGGGGTTTTCTTCAAGTATAAAATCGCAGACAAATTGATCGATGGAATCAAGCGGCTTGAAACCGATGGAGCGGGTAAGCGAATCCAGATAAGGATTTACTTCGGGCTGGCGTTTGAAAACTCCAAGCCTGTTGGTCAAATCTTTTACATATTGCTGTTTTGTCGGATAGTCATAAATCTTTTTTTCCGCAAGTATATTTTTGAACTGACGGAACAGCAGGGGCTCATTTTTTTCGTTACGCACATTTATCGCCCGAATGGAATCCGCACAGCCGCCGGCTCCGATATCGCCGATCCAGAAATGTTCGCTGTGGTGGTTATCCTTATAAGCTTCGATACAAACGCCGCAGGCAAAATCAACGCCGCCTGTTTGCCGCCACTCCAGCATTACATGGGCAATAGTGTCGCCTCTGCGGTACTCGGTTGACTCACTGCCGAGTTTACAGCGGACATAGCCCATTAAGTCGCGTCCCCCGCCCCGACGCTCATCCGCGGCGGAATTGAAACGCGCCATCCGCAGGTTAGCCGCCATTACATACTGAATCGCGTCAATAACCGTTGACTTGCCCGAACCGTTATCACCAGCTAACAAACAGCGGTTTCCTATTTTGATAACTTCATCTTCAAAATTATGCCAGTTAACAAGCCGCATGCGCTCCAGTGTGATCATATTTCGATCTCCGTTTCTTCACCGTCTTCACTCTTTTCACCCAGCAGAGCTATCGCAGAATCCATGGCGGTGCGGTCTATGCTGAGCGGGATGCTCGGATACAGTTGAATGATCCCTTCGGGGTCTGAATAATCATTGGATTCAATAGAAATTAATTTGCAGGAAGAAAGTCTTGTAAGAACTTTGATTAGCGCGGTTTTTTTTATTTCATCACCTGTCATTGCATTGTACTTGTCCTGAAAATCCCTTACCGTTACTACCGGAAATTTGGTCAATGCTACTTCAAGTTTTTTATCTTCATAAATCAGGCGAAGAACAAGAACCGCACAGATTTCTTCTTTTGAAAAATACAGCCGTGTATTTCCCGAACCACGGAACGCGATTACGCCTAGACTTTCGTCCCGCGTCAAAGAAGCGTCCATACAGGAAAACCACGCGTCAAAAAGCGCAATGTTCCTGACGGTAAAATCGTAAAGTTCCCGCTCTTTATCCAGACCGCGGATAATAAAAGTTTTTGATGTAAGAATGTGTACCGCCGCTTTAAATTTTTCAAGCTCATCATTTGAAAGGTCTCGTATCAGAATAAGAGCGTCAAGGTCGCGATTCATAATTCTCCTTCTTCAGCTTTTTGTGACAGACTGCCGCTGCGCTTGCGAAAACGTATATCGGGAACCACATAATCCGCCGCCTTTACCGAGCCGGTATCTGCTTCTTCATCACCCTCTTCAATAGTATAACCAAAATTGTTACGCGAGTCGCCGTACAGCAGGGCGTAAATAAAACGGATGTACGAATCTTCCCCGGTAATAAGTTCTTTGGGAATAAGAATGCGATCCTTCCCGCCCTGCTCGTCAAGCCATGAGTTAATCCTTTTGATGGAAAGGCGTTTTTTCATGCGCTCAAAAAAATCTTTTTCGTTTTGGTTTAACGATTCGATATCGGCTTTTGAAGGGGCCGTGTTAAAATCTCCTTCCGCGCGTTTTTGGAAAAGCGTCAGACTGGAAGGGGAAAGGAATCTGATGCGGTGTATGCCGTGAGCAATGCTGGATTGAACTTCCTCATTGCCGCCGTAAATCGCTTTTATCAACTGTCCGATTTTTCCAGCCACGGTACTGTCAGGCTCAATATACGCTTTGATGATCTCGGTGCTGGAACGGGAATAAGCCGCATTGCGCCTGTCGATCTCATCTTCCAGAGGATCAACAGATTTTAAATCGTCGCGAATTTCTTCCAGCATGATTACAAGTTTTCTTCGGCACTCCTCGCGGCTGGTTTGCAGAATTCGCGTGTACTTGCCGGCGCTTTCATCAAGCCACTTGTCATTTTTTAGCAGAGCCGTTATCTGCTTGAAAATCCCCTGACGGTAACGCGAAACATTGTCGGAAGTTTTCAGCCGTTTGTAGGCCTTGTCCAGAACTTCACCCATGTAGAGATCGTAATGTTCGTGTAACACCGATGATGCCAAAGAGCGCACCGCGTCCGCGTTGAGGTTGTCGTAATAACCCTTGATACTCTGGGACAAAACCTTGAGTGAATCAATGAGCGAGCGTGTTTCCTCATGCGCCTTGAGTACCGCGTGGTGGCCGTCTTTTTTTATCGTCTCACCGCATAACATGGAATAGATCGTAACAACATGGCTTTCGTATTCAGGTTTAAGTCCGCCGTCAATATCGGCAAGGGCTTTCATAAACGGCTTGCCCCACGCGGTAATGTTAATCACTTTGGTAAA
>JAIRUC010000239.1 GCA_031254615.1 Treponema sp.
GGCGGGCTTGGACTGCATCAGGGCGGCGAAGAAGTCGGTATGCTTGTAATTCCCGCGGGCTCCGGAAACACGGCACGGCAGTTCAGAATGATGCAGGATCACAAAACAACCGTGTTACACGCAACGCCAAGTTTCCTTCTTCACCTTGAAACAAAAATGAAGGAAGCCGGCGTCCAGCGCGAAAGCCTCTCGCTTAAACGCGCGTTTGCCGGAGCGGAGCCTTATTCGGAAGACACACGCCGGCGCATAGAAGGGCTTTTGAAAATCGACGTTTTTAACTCATACGGTCTTTCCGAAATGAACGGTCCGGGCGTCGCTTTTGAATGTCAGTGCAAAGAAGGAATGCACATCTGGGAAGACGGCTACATCGCGGAAATCGTCAACCCTGACACGCTTGAACCTGTCAAAGAAGGCGAAACCGGAGAACTCGTCCTTACAATTCTTTGCCGCGAAGCCACTCCAATCCTGCGCTACCGTACGCGCGACTTAACTTCTTTTTACACCGAACAGTGCAAGTGCGGCAGAACCCACCGCAGACTTCGTCGCATAACAGGCAGAAGTGACGATATGCTCATCATCAATGGAGTAAATGTCTTCCCCAGCCAGATTGAAGAAATAATCATGGCGATGAAAGAAGTCGGCAACAACTACCTAATTGTCGTGGAAAAAGATGGCGCGCTCGACAGGCTGACAGTCAAAGTCGAAGTAGGCCCGGATATTTTCATGGACGATGCCCGCCCGTTAAACGCCCTCAAAGAAAAGATAAAGGAAAACCTGCAGGTTTCAATCTCTATCAGGCCGCATGTTGAACTTCACGAAAGCGGCTCGCTCCCTGTTACGGAAGGCAAAGCGGTAAGGGTGCAAGATACCAGGCCGAAAGATGTGTAAAAGAGCAGTGAACAGTTAACAATGAACAGTGTTGTTGTTTGCAAATAACTCGGGTTTACAATAAGTATAGATTACTTACAAAAAATGAAGGTTTTCTTAGCAAAACCTCCATGTAACTCCAAGCTATCAAAGATAGCAGTCCTTCGTGGTAAATCTTCTTGTATTTTTAAAAATGATTAAAAATGTTAATTTTTTTGTTTTTCATTATTGTATATTTTTATAATAAAGGAGAATAAATGATAATAACACCAACAATCAATTTTACAGGAAATTGTGAAGACGCGATTCATTTATATGAAAGGGCATTTAACACAAAAGTTGATTTTGTTCTGCGGTATTCTGACGCGGACGCGAAAGATTGGAATATTCCATTAACCGATAAAGAGAAAAATTTCGTTTACCATGCGGAAATGAAAATCGCCGGTCAAAGATTTTTCTTTGCCGACATAATCAATTTTGAAGTTGTTAAAGGGAATTCTCAATTTTTAACGGTTACATTTGGAACAAAAGAAGAAGTCGAAAAATCTTCAAAATTATTAATGGACGGCGGAAAAATATTAGTACCATTCAGAAGAACAACATACAGCTCATGCGCGGGAAATTTAATCGATAAATACGGCATAAGGTGGGGCTTAATGACTGAACAAACGGAAAAATAAACATAAAAGTTTTACTTTACGCCCCTGTACTTTCGTAAAAAAAAATTAAAAAAAGTTATTTTTTTTCTTGACTCTGCCGTTAGGGAAGCGTTTATGGTTAATCTATCTCAACATAAGGAAGGTCAAAATGAACGATCTTATCAAAATTAAGGATGTGTCTGACAGGTATGACATATCCGCCCGGACCCTGCGTTATTATGAAGACATGGGGCTTATCACCAGCACGCGCAATTACGACTATGCCTACCGGTTATACGACGAGACTGCGATTAAAAAGCTGGAACAAATCCTGATACTGCGCAAACTGAATATCAGTATCAGAGACATCAAGCGCATTTTTGACACCTCTGGATCACAGGTAGTGCTTGAAGTTCTTGGGAAAAAAGTCGATGACATCGACGGCGAGATTTCCCTTCTGCAGGAGTTAAGGGAAATTGTTTTGGAGTTTATCCGCCAGATCGAGAAAGCCGATTTTACCAAGGATTCCGACGTAAAAATGCTTTACGACAAAGCAAAAGAAATTGAAGGCTTGGTTCACATCGGCTACGAAGGCAACCCTTCCGGCGTAAACAGGCTGTTAGACGTAACGGAAAGGCTGAGAAAAACACCGGAAGTTCGGATTGTCAATATCAAGCCATTCAGAGCTGTTACTTCCGGCCTTCTCGACTTTGGAGTTCTTTTTGGAGAATTTCACCCTTGGATGGTGTCGCATAACCATCTGTTTAAGAAGTCGGTATTCGGAGGAGAGCCGGAATTCTTTTTGGTTGACTGTCCGTATCATTTAAAAAATTGCCCATGCGAGGTTTGTCAAATGAAAGGGCAATTCATTTATGCGGCAGAAGATACGGTAAACGAAACGGATACGGCGCCCTATAATATTATCAATTTTGAGGGCGGCCTGTATGCCGCGGTAATGGCAGTAGACGAAGACGAGAATATGATTACGCAGATAGAAAAAGGCGTCTACAAATGGCTGGAAACAAGCGGATTTGAACTTGACGAGGATTCCGGCAGGCGGAGAATATCTCAAATGGTTAATGCAACTAACGAAATAAAAACCGCTCTTGGATATAATCAGCTTGATATTTTTGTGCCCGTTAAAATTCGCCATGACGCGGCAAGCCTTGGTATTAACCCTTATCCGCGCTTAAATCTTTCCAGCCCGTCCGGCTATCAAATCGTGGATTTGCCCGATGAAGATCGCAGTAACGTAATGAAGGTTATCCAGCCAAAAAGCTGGGCTGTAGCTATACATAACCTTGACAACTATAAAGGCAAAAAAGTTACTCTTACCTTTTCCGTGGACGTAAAACGTGTGGGAGCCGCTGGTACGTTGAACTGGCAGATAAACAACAGTGATTATCCTTCGGTCGGTACGCCGGTAACTAACGCAGCGGCAAAAGGCTGGCATTCAATGAGCGGAACATGGACAGGAATTCTTTCCGCTGATAATCCGGCAATTTTTCTGGGTACTTACAACAGCAACAGCGAAAGTACAACTTACTACATTGATAAATTCAATATTGATGTAAAACAAAATTAACAAAAACTATAAGGAGTTTTATATGGATTATTGGACTCCAATAAAACCAATTGAAAAGTAAAAATTCAGAATGAATTTGATTGCCTTTTGTGAAAAAGAGCAAAAGGCAATCAAATTAAAAAATAAAAAATGAGTAAAAATGTTCATTTTTATTAGTTAAAATTATTATATATTATAATTGGAGAAAAATATTGAATATAAAACCTGTAATAACTACTGAAAGATTAAAGATACGCAAATTTAGGGAAAATGATTATACCGATCTTTACGAATATTTATCAGACAAGCAGACATATAAATATGAACCCGGAAAACCAATTACAATAGAAGAAGCAAAAAAATTATGTACAGAAAGGGCAAAAGGCCAGATGTTTTTGGCTGTAGAATTGAAAGCCGAACATAAGATGATAGGACATATTTATTTTAACAAAATAGAGCCGCAAAATTTACTGATATATGAAATTGGGTATATTTTCAATAAAAAGTATCAAGGACAGGGATTTGCCACAGAAGCTATACAAAAACTTATTACTTATCAATTTTCTAAATCAGACATTCATAAAATTACAGCTCATTGCAGTCCCAAAAATATAAAATCGTGGAAATTATTGAAAAGATTAAAATTTAAACGAGAGGGGAAGTTAAGAAAAAATATTTTTTTCAACAAGGATAAAAACAACAATCCAATATGGCTCGATACTTATGAGTACGGATTGTTAAAAGAAGATATAAAATGAAAAAAGATTTATCATTCGTCTGCAATTTTTTAAAGGCCCTCATTATTCCGAATATGCCTGATGATTTTATTGTCGCAAAACCTTTCAGGCATGGCTTAACAGATGCTGAAATACGAAAAGGAATAACTGCATTTCGTGAATTTTTATACGCGCTTTTTGATAAATTGTCCGCGGACAAAGATAAAATTGATGCTAAGACAGGAAGCAATTACGATCCGTTTGGTACGTATAATGGAAGCGGTGACATTGGAAGATGTTTTCCGTCAATATTTGATTTAGCGCTCATTTTATTTTCTTTAGGCATTCATAGCAGGCTTGAAACAAAGCCGAAAAAAAGGTTAATTATTCATAGCAAGGACTTGCCCATTGTTATAGGCCCTCACGGTGAAAAACATTATTCATTGAAAAATATTACACACGAGCGAAAACTGGAAATGTTCCGTCTGTTATCAGAGCTAGGATTGTGTTTTAACGGTACAGAGCTTTCCGGAATAATTGATTTTTCAAAAGATACAATATTTCATCTAACTTCTAAAACAGATGAATTTATGATTGTTGGGCTTAAATTGATTGCTGAATCAACGGCAAATACCAAGGATTACTATTATATTTTCAATATGCTCTACCCCGCATTTTTACGATGTGATTTTCACCCGCTTGCCAACGCTGTACCTAAAAAACATACTGTAAATATTATAGATTATGCTAACGCACATCACCCGGAAATCAAAAAATGGATAATGGAAACAAACAGTTTCTTAACTAATAATGACTGCGCGATCACTCACGGATTAGGCAGCGGCAGTGAATTCACTTATACCCATAAAAAGAGCAAAAGATGGATATGCAGAATTTATATGGGGTTTACAGGATGTTATATCACTCCCGGCGTCAATCATCTAAAAAATCAGGACAGTATAATAAGTATGCTCCCCAGTGACATGGTTGATATTATGAAAAGCGGCAAGGGAGGAACAAAATTTAGCATCGAACAATGTCAACGCCGCTGTGGAAATGTGGCGTTCAAGCGTTTTACCTTTACACATAACGGCGAAGAATTTGAAGGATGTCAATATGCCGCATTTATGAACTGTCAATTTGCCGGCGAAAAATGCCGCTTTACAGGGTTAAAATTCGCTTTAGATACCCCAATCAACCGCAAATTAATGAAAAAATGGATTGAAATGGAACTTGCACAGGCGCTAAAGTAATCAATACTTACACATACATCCCCGCCTGCGAAACATACATGGTTTTATACACGCCGTCCCTTGCCATAAGCTGTTCATGCGTACCCTCTTCCACTATTTTGCCCTTTTCAAAAACAATTATTCTGTCCGCGAATTTTGTAGCTCCCAGCCTGTGAGAAATTAAAATAATTGTCTCCCCTCCGGCGTTTTCTATAAAACGCTTGTACACGGCGCTTTCGGCTTTTGCGTCTAACGCCGCTGTTGGTTCGTCCAGTATGAGCATTTTCGCGTCTTTGTTTAAATAGGTGCGTGCAAGGGCTATTTTTTGCCACTGTCCGCCGGAGAAGTTAAAGCCCTCGCCCGAATAAGAGCCTATCTCCGTTTCAAGGCCGTGTTTCGCCAAAATGTCGGCGGCGTCCGCGCGCAATACGGCTTCTTCTATGTCGGCATCCGAAATGTCCCTGTGCAGAGCGCCGATTATCAAATTATCCCTAAGAGTGAGTTCGTACATTCCAAAGTCCTGATAAAGCGAGGAAATACTTTTGCGTAACGCGCACACTTGCGTTTTTATCGGCTTGCCGTTTATATTTATTTCGCCGTCGAAGTCCGTGTAAAGGCCGTTTAGTAATGTGATAAAAGTAGACTTTCCGGAGCCGTTTTCGCCGACTATGGCTATTGTCTCACCCTGTTTTATTGTCAGATTGATATTTTTCAAAGCGGGCTTGCCTTCAACATAAGAAAATTGCGCGGTTTTTAAAACATAAGCGTTTTCTGCGGAAAGATTGAGGGAGTAAGGTTCTTCTTTTTTGTTGTACAAATATTCGTTCATAAGTTTTTTTGCTTTTAACATCCGCGCGTTACTCCAAAACAGACTGGAAAAAACTTTGGTTAAAGTTCCCGCTTGCGCAAAGGCAGTGTCCGCCAAAAGCCAGATGGTCAGTATGCTTCCCGCTTCTGTGTAACCTTTGTAAACCTGCCAGATTACTATGGCGATTATGGCGATTTTCAAAATTTCAACAAACAGCACATAAAACGCTTCCATGGTTTGGTTTCTCTTTGCTATTCTGTGCTGTAAAGCGCGGATATCTTCCCTGATTTTGTTCCATTTGTTCAGCAAAAACTCGCCCATGCCGTTGTAGCTTTTTATTTCTTTTGCGATATTCTGCGTGAAGAATAAATTTTGAATATAGCCGCTAATGCGCCTGAAACTTATGCTTTCCAGCCATGCTTCGTTGTAGCCCATGCCTATTTTCATTCGGACTTTGTGCCCGACAAAAAGCACCAGCATAACAAATGCGAATACAAAAAGGGAAGTTTTTATCATAACAGCTAACGCAAGCGCTAGAGTTACGACCACTTTTATAAATTTCAAATAGTCGTTTATGTTGGTAACCAGTCCGCCAAAACCTTCGCGCGCAAGTTCAAACTCGTTGACAAACTCCGCCATGTCGAATTTGCGCACGGGTATGTTGTTTGTTATTTTTACAAAATTTTCACGCGCGCCCATGTCGGTTTTTATAGCAATTGCGGATTTGATTATCCCGCCTGCGCCTTGCGTTATTATTTCCAGCACAAAAAGCAGTCCGATAAAACCAAGCCTGACAAGAATGTCCGCAAGGCCTGTCAATCCGCCCAAACTGTTGAATGTTTGCCCGACATA
>JAIRUC010000244.1 GCA_031254615.1 Treponema sp.
GCGGATACCGCAGTTGATATAACTAATAGTGCTACACCTTTGTTAATTAATGGTACCGGAAAAACTACACTTATTAACACTCTTACAAATAATTATAAAATCGCGATTAATATTGGTACTACTATGTTCTATGGTGTACATAAGGCGTTGGCAAACCTAAAAAGCAATGAAGCCAATTATCCCGTTAATCTTGATTCAGTACATATAATTACTTTTACTGACGGACTGGATTTATCATCAAGAGGTGTATTAATGCAAGCCGGTAATAGTATAGAAGGCGTAACTATGGCTAGTAATGTGGATTATGCCGCGTATATCAAAGATCAAATAAATACCCGAACGATTAATGATGTACCTATTAAAGCATACTCTATAGGTGTACGTGGAACTGATTTAGATCAAAGCGATCCGGGACAAGTGAGTATGTTCTATAATAATCTTGAGTCAGTTGCCAGCCCTAATGAAAGTTATGTATTTGATGATTTTTCTGAAGTAAAAATAGTATTTGATGATATAAAGAAAGGGCTAAATACATCAAGCACTAGTACATCATTTATAATGGTTTCTACATTATTTGACAGCGGCACTAAGATCAGGATGACTTTTGATGTTGATAGTAACATTTCTGCTGCCGGAGCTGCCTCGCAAAGATATATTGACGCTACTATGCAGGAATTAACTGATGGAACTCGTATGTTAGTTGATATTGAGTACAGCCCCGGGATTTCTTCAGATGCCGGCGCGGGTCCGATATTTGGAGCAATAAGCGGTACAGAAGTTACTTTTGTGTTTAATAATATCAATGGTTATGACGCGAGTATCGATCAAACTAATACCAGACAATGGGTAATAAATCCCGGCTTTACATCATGGGTACACAATAGTGAATATAAAAATAACAATTCAAGTGCTACGACTATTGAAAAGAGTTCTATACTAATCTATCTTGTGTTGGATTGCAGTACATCCTTAAGCGAAAATGACATTTCAATAATTAGAACTACCGCGATTGATTTTATTAACTCTCTGGATCAGTAAGTAATTGAAAGTATCAGGCGGGAAGCCGCCTGGTACTTTTTTATTTGGGAATCACCCGCCTAAAATTTCATACAACCTTTCCAGGTCTTCCATTGAATAATAGTCGATTAAAATACGGCCGCTGTTTAGGCCGCCGTCGATAACGACCTTTGTTCCAAGCTTGCCGATAAACTTTTCTTCCATGGCGTCTACTTCCGGCGGACGCCGCTTTCCCTTTTTTGCGGTTTTTTTGTCTTTGGACTTTTCGCTATTCAGCGCCGCCGCCTTCTTTTCCGTCTCCCTGACCGAAAGCTCTGCGGCGATAAGTTCCCTGTACAATTTTTCCCGCGCTTTTGCGTCGGTTACGGAAAGCAGAGCCCTTGCGTGTCCAGGGCTTACCTTTCCCTCTTCAATGCTTTTTTGCATTTCAACGGGCAGTCTTAAAAGGCGTAGAGCGTTCGCAACTGTGGAACGGTTTTTGCCCATCCGCATAGCGAGTTCGTCCTGGGAAAGATTTGAAAAATCCATCAGGTTTTTGTAAGCCGCCGCTTCTTCTATCGGGTTAAGATCACTGCGCTGGATATTTTCGATAAGGGAGATTTCAAGTTTCTTTTGATCGGTATAGTCGCGGATAATTACGGGGACTGTACTCAGCCCGGCAAGTCTTGCGGCGCGTGTTCTGCGTTCTCCCGCGATTATTATGTATGTTCCGTCTCCCGCGTTTGCGGCGATTACCGGCTGGATGATGCCGTAAGTTTTTATTGAAGCCGCCAGTTCGTTCATTTCGGTTTCATTGAAATTTTTACGGGGCTGTCCGGGGTTGGGGACCAGTTTGTCAACAGGCAGTTGAACCGTCGTCTGCGCCGCCGCCGGTACAGCGTTACTCGCTTTATTTTTTGCGGGTGTAACGGGCGCGGGAATCTCTTCATCATTATTGTCGAGCAGGGCGTCAAGCCCTCTTCCAAGACCGATTCTACGCGCCATTTTTCCCTCTTTTTTCGCGGCGCAGTAATTCCTGAGCCAGCGTGTTATATGCTCTTGCACCCGAACATTGCGGATCGTACAGAGAAATAGGCATCCCGTAAGAAGGAGCTTCGGAAAGCCTTATGTTTCTTGGGATGATTGTATCGAAGACTCTGTCTTTGTAAGTTGCGCTTACAAGTTTAATTACGTCATTTGCAAGGCGCGTCCTTGGATCGTACATTGTAAAAAAGATGCCGCCTATCTTTAGCGACGGGTTCAAATTTTCCTGTATGCGTTTGGTAGTATGCAAAAGCTGTTTAAGTCCTTCCATCGCGAAGTACTCGCACTGCATTGGAATAAGAACCAAGTCGGCGGCGGCAAGGCCGTTCATTGTAAGTTGTCCAAGGCTTGGAGGGCAGTCAATTAAAATGTAGTCGTATTTGTCTTTTATCGGGGCAAGGGCTTTTTTCAAAAAAAAGTTTCGCTCTTTCTGATCGATAAGTTCTACCGCGGCGCCGGAAAGATCGGTGCTTGCGGGAATTACATCAAGGTTTGCGATCTCTGTTTTTTTGATTGCCTCGTCCGGGGAAGTAGAACCGGAAAGCAATTCGTAAATTCCCGGCTTGGGTGGTTTTGCACCAACACCACTGGAAAGATTCCCCTGCGCGTCAAAATCTACCAAAAGGACTTTTTTGCCGGCTTCGGCGAGAAACGCGCCAATATTAATTGCCGAGGTAGTTTTTCCGACGCCCCCCTTCTGATTCACAAAGACACAAACCGATCCCATGCCAATAGTGTAACAAATGACGAAATTTGACGCAAGATCAAAGTATATTTTTTTAACAGTTAATGTTGAATTTATGGCTTTTCGTGTTATTATTAGATAACGTCTGCAACATACCGCCAAAGGAGGGCGGCAAATGAGCGAAACTGAAAATACAGATGATATTCCCATAAGTACAACAGACTCTCCGGCAGTTGTATTGGAGATGATCCATCAGTTAAAAGTAAAAGACGTAATGACTACGGCTGTCCTTACCGGGAGCAAAAATCAGACTTTAAGGCACATTCAGGCTTTGCTGAGGGAAAATAAAGTTGCGGGCATTCCCATTGTAGAAGGCAAACATCTGGTTGGCATTGTTTCTACCGAAGACATTATTAACGCACTCGAAAAGGGTTATATCGATTCTCCTGTTGAAGAGAGAATGATTAGAAATGTTATCAGCCTGCAGGATGATATGCCGCTCACCTTTGCGATTTCCTATCTTAACAAATACAGATACGGCCGTTTCCCGGTACTTAACAAGGATCATGAGCTGGTCGGCATTCTCACTTCCACAGACGTGATCCGGTCCCTGTTAATCGAAATGAACCGCGAAGTTCTCAGGCTTGAAAAGATGCAAAAAACCACGAGCCATGCCGCAGTTTCTAAATATTCGGAAATGGAATTCACCACAGCGCACTACGATTTTGAGTTGGCGGGCAGGGCTTCTACAGAAATTAAGAAGGCGCTCAAACAGCGTAATTTTGATCCAAAGTTAATCCGGCGTGTCGCCATTGCAAGTTATGAGCTGGAGATAAATCAGGTTGTTCATTCCAACGGCGGTGTTATGCGATGTTCCATACTGCCGGATAAGGTTGTTATTACTGCCTCCGACAGCGGTCCTGGTATTGAAGATGTAAGTCTGGCGCTCAAGGAAGGTTACTCGACCGCGAATGAATATGTCCGTTCCATCGGGTTTGGCGCGGGAATGGGGCTTGCAAACACAAAGCGTGTTTCGGATGAATTTTCAATTGAATCCGCGATTGGTAAGGGTACGATCGTGCGTTCCGTTGTCTTTGTAAATTCTTCAAAGGACGAATCGTGAAAATAACAGAAGTTGCCGCCGCTTTAAATGCGGAGATCTGCCAAAAAGAATTTGAAGATGTTGAAGTGTGCGGCGCGTATACGTCCGACCTTCTTTCCGACGTAATGGCGTATGCAAAGGACGGCGGCGCCCTTATCACCATTCAGGCGCACAAAAATACCGTTGCTGTCGCGTCGCTGGTGAACATTTCGGTTCTTGTTATCTGCAACTCGCGCCCCCTTCCGGATGATATGCTGGAAGCGGCAAAGGATGAGGGTATCGCCGTTATCCGCACAAAGGAAAATCAATTTACCGTGTCCGGCAAATTATGGAGCTTGTTTAATGCTGGCGGATCTGCATAATCATTCCTGTCTTTCACCCTGCGGCTCTCTGGAACTTTCTCCGCGCTGTCTGCTGGAATTGGGCGCCGCCAAAGGACTGAAGCTGATGGCGCTGACGGATCACAATTCAAGCCTTAACTGTCCCGCCTTCGCAAAGCTGAGTCATCAATACGGCATTATTCCCATCTTTGGGATGGAGGCCACAACCAGCGAGGAAATTCACGTCTTGTGCCTTTTCACCAAACTGGAAGCGAGTATGGCGTTTAACGAATATGCCTATTCGATACTGACCCCCTTTCCCAATATTCCCGAAAAAACCGGAGATCAGGTTTATGTGGATGAAGAAGACAACATCGAGGGTGAAGTTGAATATTATTTGGTAAACCCCCTTGACCTTTCGGTTGATAACATCGGTGCGAAAGTAGGCGAGTACGGCGGCATTGTAATTCCCGCCCATGTAGACCGTTACGCTTTTTCAATGACAAGCCAGCTTGGCGTAATTGTAGAAGGTCCGTGGGCCGCTCTTGAGTGCGTCCGCATTCCGCCGTCAATAAACGGAAAACCTTTAAACACTTTTGGCTATCCCATGACAACTTCATCGGACGCGCATTACCCGGAGTACGTCGGCCGGCGCCCCTTTGAACTTGATGTCAGCGTGGAGGAATTACAGCCGGGCGGTAGTGGTACCGAAGCGGACATGGAGGCTTTAAAAATGGCGCTGTTAAAAAGACCCAGAAATCAGCAAATTTTGCCGATATATTAATAAGGTATGAAACATCTATTTTTTGCCGCTTTTTTTCTCATTGCCGCAGGGCTGTTTGCCGCCCCTCTTGAGGGGGGATTTGTCCGCGCTCCGATAGCGTCTGCATCGCCGGCAGAGAAAGAGCAGGCTTATACAGATGCGCGAAACAAAGTAATTGACGCCGCGGCAAAGTACGAGAATGTTCCTTATCGTTATGCCGGAACGACAAGAAGCGGCTTGGATTGTTCCGGTTTTATTTATGTCAGTTTTAAAGACGCTTTGGGTGTTTCTACGCCGCGTTCATCTACGGGTCTTTATACATGGGCGGAAATTATCCCTCTTGATAAAGCGCAGCCCGGCGATCTTTTGTTTTTTAAAACCGGCAGCGGCGGTACAATTACTCATGTCGCCATTTATCTTGGCAGCCGCCGTTTTATTCATTCTGCGTCTTCCGGTCCGAATACCGGAGTAATTTATTCAACACTTGATGAGCAGTACTGGTCGCGCGCTTACGTCGCCGCGGGCCGGGCTTTCCCCGAAACATCGGGATACCAGCCTGTTTTGGCAAGCGCCCCTTCTTCGGAAAAACCGGCTTCTTCGGCAGGTGACGGCTGGGGCAGGCAGACAATTCCTCCCGCGAAAACTTCTTCCGCATCCGGGATTAACCGCTTCCTGTTTGGTTTTGCGCTCGCTCCGACATGGGGCTTTATAAATGACAGCAATTTAATGAGAGGCGTTTCTTCTCAGTTCCGTTTTGCTGTTGATACGACCCTTTCCGGCGTGCCGATGATTTTCGGTTTTGAATTAAGAACGGAATATGACAGAGCGCTTGGAGTTTTCAGGATTCCGTTTACATTGTCGTGGGGATACACCGACAAACTCAGAATTTTCGCCGGTCCTGTGTTAAGTTTCGGTGATCCTTCAATTTCTACCGCAGGCGGAGAGCGTAATTATTCGGGAGGATCAAGCTGGCTTGGAGCGATAGGTATTTGTGCCGCGCCGTTCATTTTAAAATCATCCGCCGGAGAGATTGCGCCATATTTTGAAACGGCATGGCAGTATTACATGAGCGATAACGAAAGTAAAAACACAAA
>JAIRUC010000245.1 GCA_031254615.1 Treponema sp.
AGGTCATGTTACAGTCAAGTTAAGTTTATTTCGCCGCTTCTCAATTTCTAAAGAATGCGGTATATTTAATACAGGAGTATCACAATGTCAACGGTAAAAGCCTATTATGACGGTACTACATTTTTCCCCATAGATACCCTTGATATCCCGGTCGGAAAAGTGGTTAATCTGACTATAAATGAAGAAGATACCCCTACCCCTGAGATTGCCCAAAAACTAGCCCAGCTTGCGCGTATAAACAACAATTTTGAAAAACTTAACGAGAGTGAACCGCTCCCTCCTGAGTTTGACGAGATTTTAGCCCAGCGGGTTAACTTTGCAAGGGCATTGGAACTGTGAGTGTTTTTATCCTTAGCAAATTGCCAATTATGAGTGATGAACGCATAGCAGAATTGCAGAGTTTTAAGACCAAGAACTTTACTGATTGTCCGGTTCAGACCTCGGAACAATTACAGGAGTTCAAGCCAAAATATCCTGACGCCCGGCTTAATAAACCCCATAAAGAAAACGTTACAGAAACATCTTGACGCCGATGTTCTTGAATGGCTGAAACAGGAAGGCCCCGGATATCAAACCAGAGTTAATGCTATTCTGAGGCAGGCCATGTTGCAGTCAAGTTGAATCATATCTCCCGCTTGCCGTTTCCTGATAAAGATATTATTCTTTTGGTAAGAAGTTTTTGTATGACCCAGGTAACTATACCAGTATCAGCCAGTATTCTGACTTCTCTAAACCCGGTATGGAATAGTGGCATCAAAGGTCAGAAGGCAATAAAATGTATCTAAAGGAAACTATACGAATGAGAAAAAATAAAGATAGTTCCATATTACTTTCTGATTAAGGGGTAAGATCTATGGGACATGTTCGTACGGGCTTTTTGCCAAGAACAGCACAATGGAATGCCATTATAAAACAATTATCACTGTTCGGTGGTGATGTGAACGTCATTCCAACAATCGCTGATGGAACCCTATCCGCTATAAAGAAAACCTATGAGGTTATGCCTTTTGATGAGTCTGTAATAAAAGCTATTTTTTATTTGGCGAATCTTGCTTTCTCCGCTAAGCAGATGGACCAAATTGCATACCTTAACTCTCAGGGTTATATTGTACCTGAATCCGTACAGAAAATCCGCTAATTCCTTGTGAGATAAAGAAATAGCCGATAAATAAAATCACCCAACAGGTGAAAAAAGATCACGTTTTTCTCTTTGTATGTTATAGTTAATCGTCTTTTAAAAACCAAACAGAGGAGAAAAACATGATCAAGATACAGAGTACTGCAGAAACCATAGAAAGTAAAGGCGGCCTGATCCTTGCCGGGATAATAGCGAAGAAAGCCGGGCTTGGGGCGATGAAGAGTTTGTTTGTAAAGAATGCCGGGGCCATTATCGCCAGCCTGTTTGGTCTAATGGTTGAAGGAAAGAGTGATTTTGAAAGCATGGGAGAGAAACGGGAAAGCCTGTTTTTCAAAGAGGCGTTCGGGCTGCCTTTTGTGTACGCGAAGGAAACGGTAAGGCTGTATCTTGGGCAGATGGCAGAAGACGCGGATGCGGTAATAGAACAATTAAGGGAGAGTTCTGCAAAGATAATACGGGGCGCGCCGGTACACGGGCTATGGATAGGAGGGAAGCAGTATCTGCCGATGGACATCGACACGACCACGATGGACAATTCGAAAACAAAGAAGGAAGGGGTGAGCCGGACGTACCAGGGTTTCGACGGATTTCATCCGATACTGGCGTATGCAGGGAAAGAAGGGTATATGCTGGACAGCGAATTACGGCCCGGCAGCCAGCACTGCCAGAAGGGGACGGTGGAATTTATAGAAGGGCTGCAGGAACGGCTGCGGAGCATACCGGGCAGCGGGCGTCTGTTGTTCCGCATGGACAGCGGGAACGATTGTTTTGAAACGCTTAAAGCGGCAACAGGGGAAGGGCGTTATTGCATCATAAAACGGAACAAACGAAGGGAAAACGACTGGGAATGGCTTAAAAGGGCGAAAAGGCTGGGGAAACGGATCGAGTCGAGGGAAGGGAAAAAAGTGTGGGTAGGAACGGTACGAATACATCCGCGGAAGAAAGGGGAAGCCCTTGCGGATGTCATATGCGTATTCGAGGTGACAGAGCGGAAGAGCGACAGCCAGGGGAACCGGTATTTATTTCCCCAAATTGAAGTAAACAGCTGGTGGACGAACCTTGGCTGCGAAGCCGAGAAAGTGATAGAACTGTACCACGGCCACGCGACCAGCGAACAGTTTCACAGCGAGTTAAAAAGCGACATGGGGATTGAGCGGCTGCCGTCGGGGAAACTTGCGGTAAACAAGATTGTGTTGGCGGTGGCGATGAACGCCTATAACGCGTTGAAGCTGCTTGGCCAAAAATCCATACAGAAAGCCGGCCGGAAGAAGCTGAAACGCAAACGGCTGGGAAAGGTAATCCGCGATTTGATATGCGTGGCGGGGAAACTGGTAAAACATGGCGGGGGCCTAATATTCAAAATGAATGAGAAAGAGCCTATGCTGCCGGTATTTTTACGATTGAATGCGGCATTGGGCTGTCCGTAGCATATCCATTATGCTTTTACAATGAACTACCCCCAACACCCATAACAGGATAAGTCTGTCCTGAAATAAAAAAAGTTTGAGCAAAAACGTGGTTTTTCAATAAAATCGATTTATATGTTTTGCTTTTACAATTATTCGAGTGTATTTCCTTGGTTAATTGTCCAGTAATTGATTTCCTTCTTTGTTTTTATACGGATTCAGGTTATTATTAAAAAGTTTTATCCTCTGAACCTTATGCAGAAATTAAGTTTGGAACGAACAACAGTAAATGACTGGAAGGAACTGGTAGATTCAATAATGATTGATTTTAATTACGACCAGGTGGAAATGCAGCCAGCAGTCATCGACGTTCCCGGCAAGAACGGGTTCGTAAAAGGCGAAT
>JAIRUC010000161.1 GCA_031254615.1 Treponema sp.
CACCCCGTCGCCAAAATCGGTTTCGGCGGTATTGTCAAAGATTTCCCCGCCTTCCATGGTGAAGGTTCCGCTATTCACAAACACCTCGCCGCTACCTTTATTTTCGAAGATTTCCCCGCCTTCCATGATGAAGGCTCCACCGTTTACATATACCCCGCCACCGCGGAATTGGGTCTCATTAGCATAATTGCCGGAGATTTCTCCACCTTCCATGATGAAGGTTCCACTATTAACATACACCCCGCCGCCGCAGACGGATTGGTACTGATTGATAGCATTGATGGTATTGTCGGAGATTTTCCCACCTCTCATGGTGAAGGCTCCACTGTTAACATACACCCCGCCACCGCAGATGGAGCTGCCCGTGAAAGAATTGGTGGTTTTGACGGTATTGCCAGAGATTTCTCCGCCACTCATGATGAAGGTTCCACCGTTTACATACACCCCGCCGCCGTAGACGTAGATTTCGCTGCTGGTATTGGTATTGCCGGTGATTTTCGCCCCCTCGTTCATCTCCAGGGTACCGCCTGAATTTATCTTAACCAGAGAGGCATTATTATTGTTCAAGCCTTTCAAAATTATATTATTGTCCAGTATCAAGGTAACGACGCTTTCAATCGTGAAAAGGCTGCCTAAAATACTATAGAGGCTGATGGTTTTTTCCCCCTCAATTCCTTCCAGTTTTATGGTGATGTTGCTCTTGCCTGAGTAGGAAAGACTCCGGCGGACAAGGTTGTCATTGGCATTTACTTCAACAAGGTACTTGGTATCGCTTTTTGCATTGTCATCCAGCCATGTAAATTTTGCCGAGAGGTTTGCACCTGGAACCGTGCCCCACATTGTGTACAGGACGATGTCGGCGGTAACAGTATAGGAAGCGCCCGCGGCATAGGCAGTTCCCGTGCCGTCAGCAGATGTATTCCAGTTGTTGAATAAATACCATTCTTTCGAAAGCCCATCCCCGCCGGGAAGCGTTATGCTGCTCCCATCCTTTACCGTCTGACTGGCAGGAACCGTCCCCGTGCCTCCGTTGATGTTAAAGCTCACCGTGTAAAGAGGTATCCACTTGGCGTATAGAGTTGCTGCCGTGGTAACAGTATAGGCCGCGCCCACAGCGTAGTCGTTTCCCGTGCCGTCAGCGGCGGTGTTCCAGCCGACGAATTCAAATGCCGGCCTTGAAAAATTATTTCCGTCAGGAAGTGTTATGCTGTCTCCGGCCTTGATCGTATGACTGGTAGGAGCCGTCCCCGTACCTTCGTTAATGTCAAAGCTCACCGTGTAAAGTGGTATCCACTTGGCGTAAAGGGTAGAGCCGCCGGAGGGAACAGTATAAGCAGCGCCCTCGGCATAATCGGTTCCTAATCCGTTAGCGGCGGTATTCCAGTTACCGAATCCATAGCCGTCCCGTGAAAATCCGTCTCCGTTTGGCAGCGTTATGCTGTCTCCGGCAATTACCATCTGGCTGTCGGGAATTGTCCCCGTACCGCCGTTGGCATTGAAGCTGACCGCGTACAGTGGTATCCACATTGCGTAGAGGGTGTTAGAAAAACTGGTACTACTATAAGCCGCGCCCGCGTTGTAATTTGTTCCAGTGCCGTCAGCGAGGGTGTTCCAACTGCCGAATACATAGCCGTCCCGTGAGAACCCGTCCCCGTTGGAAAGCGTTATGCTTTTTCCCATTTCCCCCATTTGATTGGCGACCGTCCCTGTGCCGCCGTTGGCGTCGAAGATAACCGTGTAGGCTTGCTTCCATACCACATAAAGGGTGGCGTTGTTTGTGACATGATATTGAGCGCCCGCGTTGTAAGTGGTTCCTGTACCGTCAGCATTGGCATTCCAGCCGGTAAATATATGGTTGTTACGCGAAAGCCCCTCACCGCCCGGAAGCGTTATGTACTCCCCGCTCTTGACCGTCTGGCTTTCAGGAACAGTCCCTGTGCCGTTGTTGGCGTTGAAACTGACCGTGTACAAGGGTATCCATACAGCATAGAAGGTGATGCTGTTCGCGACAAGATATTCAGCGCCAGCGTTGTAATTGACTCCCGAGCCGTTAGCCGCGGTATTCCATCTGCCGAATACATAGCCGTCCCGCAAAAACCCGTCCCCGGTTGGCAGTATTATGACTTCATCCATACCTGCGTAACGGATGGGAATATTTCCGGCGCCGCCGTTTGCGTTGAATGTAATGATAATAGCAAAATTTTCGTCTATCCAGACAGCGTAGAAAGTGGCAGCGCCGGTAATAGTATAGGCATCGCCCTCATTAAAATTGATTCCGGAGCCGTCATTCGCGGTATTCCAGCCGCCGAACAGGAAGCCTGTTTTGGAAAGCCCGCCCTTGCCGGGCAGGGTTATTTCTTCATCGGCTGCTGCCGTTATGTCATTGGGCTTTGTCCCGGCGCCGCCGTTGGCGTTAAATGTAACCGTAAATACCGCGGCTGCCTGTGTCCATTTGGCGTAAAGAGTAATGTCGGCCTGCGGCGTAAAGGAAGCGCCCACGGCGTAATCATCTCCTGTGCCGTCAGCTTTGGTGTTCCAGCCGTCGAACAGGAAGCCCTCTTTGGAAAACTCGTCCCCGCCTGGCAGCGTTATACTATCGCCGGATGTTACCGTCATGTCATTGGGCTTTGTTCCCGTGCCGCCGTTAGCGTTAAATGTAACGGTAAATACCGCGGCCGCCTGTGTCCATTTGGCATAAAGGGTGGTATCGGCCTGCGGCGTAAAAGAAGCGCCTTCGGCGTAATCATCTCCTGTGCCGTCTTCTTTGGTATTCCAGCCGTCGAACAGGTAGCCTTCTTTTGAAAGCCCGTCCCCGCCGGGCAGCGTTATACTATCGCCGGATGTTACCGATATGTCGGGCTTTGTACCCGTGCCGCCGTTGGCGTTAAATGTAACCGTAAGCGCCGAAGCCGCGTCTATCCACTTGGCATAGAAATCAGCGTCATCTTCCGGCGTAAAGGGAGCGCCCGCAGCGTAATCATCTCCGGTGCCGTCTTCTTTGGTATTCCAGCCGCCAAACAGGCAGCCGTCTTTTAAAAGCCCTTCCCCGCCGGGCAGCGTTATACTATCGCCTGGTATTACCGTCATGTCATTTGGCTTTGTCCCCGTGCCGCCGTTGGCGTTAAATGTAACGGTAAGCGCGTCCGCTTCATCTATCCATCGGGCATAGAGGGTGATGCCGGAGGCCGGCGTATAGGAAGCGCCAGCCGCATAATTGGTACCCGTGCCGTCATCATTGGTGTTCCAGCCGCCAAACAGAAAGCCCTCTTTGGAAAGCCCTTCCCCGCTGGGCAGCGTTATACTATCGCCGGATATTATTGTCATGTCATTCGGCTTTGTCCCTGTGCCGCCGTTGGTGTTGAACGAAACAGTAAGCGTCTCCGATTGACTTATCCATTTGGCATATAGGATAACGCTGGAGACAGGCGTATATGACTCGCCCGCCGCATAATTGATACCCGTGCCGTCAGCCTTGGTGTTCCAGCCGCCGAACACAAAGCCCTCTTTGGAAAGCCCGCTTCCGCCTGGCAGCGTCATACTCGCGCCTGCAGCAGCTGTTTGAGCTGCCGGAGCAGTTCCGGTCCCGCCGTTGGCATTAAATGTCACCGTATAACCGACTGCCTCGTCGTCCGTCGTACTGCTCTCGCAGCCGCCCATCAGCGCCAGCACACTCAGTGCGGCCAATAAAACTACTAAACCCTTCTTCATCATCTTCCTCCTGAATATTGGTGTCTAAAACATTGAATTTGCGCGGCACTGCCGCACAAACCTTGCAATTTGCAACCCTTTGCTCTGACAGCCTGCGGACGCAGACTTACGCTGAGAAAAAATCCCTGTATGAGGCTCTCGTAATAAATTATTAAAAGTGAAAGGGAAAAATATGTTATCTGATATTTGAAATCGTCGTTTTTATAGCATGTTGAAATTGGGGGGGGGGGGGGGGTAAACGATTATAGTGCCGTTTAACATTCGGATAAAGCGGGGTATGCAGCCTTTTCCTGCAAAATTCAGCCCTTTTCCATGTAAGATAGTGAAAACTAACAGCGATATTTTCCCAACTAGGAGCATAATTCAATAGTAGATGGGTTTATAAAAAAAGTCAATAATTTTTAATTAACTTCAAAACGTCTGTACAAGCCTCTGCCTATGACATTTGCCCCACGAGCTGCCAAGCCCTGCCAATAATATTGGTTTTCATATAAAATCATGGTATAATCCCCCTATGCGGGAGAAACGAGAGAAAAAGCTGCAGGAAGATGATACCGGCTTAATGACGGTAAAATTTTCAATCGGCGCGAAGTTAATTACAATTATTTCATCTATTGTAATAATTTCACTTGGTTCTATCATTTTCCTTGTGTCGTGGCTGGTCAGCGAAGACCTGCAGATACTTGCGGAAGAGAATAACTTTGAAACAAACCGCCGCTCTGCGATGGCAGCGGAATCTGTTTTTGAAAATATCCAGTCCAATTCCATGGCTCTTATACGGACAATAACTTCTGTGGGCAGCACAAGCTTAATCGCGTGGGATTCAACGGAATTTTTCTTTGAGCGGAATCCCAATGTCGCTTCTGTTTTCTTTACAGATAACGGCCGTGATGAAATTCTGTTAAATGACAGTTTTTTTGACTCGCGGCAGATTGACGCCTCTCTGGCGGAATCATTCAGGGATGGCAACAGGACGGCTCTAAGACGGGCAGGCGCCGGAGAAACAGTGCTTTTAAACGCCGCTCCTCATTTTTCCGCCCCTGTGATTGCGTTGTTTTACCCCATGCAGAATGCCGGCATCGGAGTCGTGTTCTCGCCCATGGATTTGAACGATTCTTTTGGACACGCTGTAAATCATTCGTTTCTGTTAAATGACCGCGGTGATATTTTAATACACGGCGATTTTGAAATCGTAAGAACTGCCGTGAATGTGGCGGATAGTGATTTTACAAAGTATATCTGGAATAATCCCGAGCGTAGCGCTCAAACTTTATATACCAGCGATGAGGGAATACGCTATTTTGGCGCATTTACCAAGCTGAATATTGCCGGAGCCGTAGTTGTTACCGATGTCGAATACAACAAGATATTCGAAGGAATTGCCGCGACTACCCGGCGGAACATTTATCTTACCATTACTGTTTTGAGTATTTCGATAATTCTTCTATGGTTTTTCTCCAAAAGCATTTCCGTCCCGCTGGAGAAGCTGGCTGTCGCGGCGAATGAAATCGAAGGCGGCTCTTTTGAATTCGATTTAAAACCCAAAGGGCGTGATGAAATCGGTTTACTTACCTCGAGCTTTTCGCGGATGTGCAAAGCCCTTACTATCTTTGGCAGGTTTACAAACCGCCACATTGCGGTAGGCGCTATGCGCGGTGAAATTAAACCCGGCGGCTTTCCAAAACACGCAACGATCTTTTTTTCGGATATCCGCGACTTTACCGCAATTTCCGAAAACTTTACAACAGCCTTTCCGGACGAAGCGTCTGACCGTATTGTTCAGTGGCTGAATAATTATTTTACCCAGATGATTGACTGCGTAGAAAGAACAAACGGAGTTGTTGACAAATTTATCGGCGATGCGGTAATGGCGCATTGGGGAACCGCTTATACTTCGGGCAGCACAAGAAAAGACGCTTATAATTGTATTTCATCGGCGCTTATGATGCGCAGAGCGCTTTTTCGCATAAACAAGGGGCGCAGTAAAGATAATCCGGAAAATCCGCGCATTCGTATCGGCTGCGGCATCAATACCGGAATGGTTACGGCGGGACAGCTTGGTTCCGATGTGCGTATGGAATATACGGTAACGGGCGATCCTGTAAATCTTGCGTCCAGAGTAGAATCATTAAACAAAACTTTTGCTACGGATATTCTTATAACAGAAGAGACATGGCGGCTTGTAAGAAAAAAGTTTATCACAGAGGAAATGCCTTCGGTAACCGTAAAAGGAAAGGAAAAACCGGTGCGGATATTCGCGGTTATAAATTATGCCAAAGCAACCAAAGGTCCAAAGTCGCTTGCAAGGCTTCGAAAAATACTTGGCATTAAAGACCCGGGTATTTTAAAACTGGACGCTAACTCTACAGAAAAGAAATATAAAATTGTTGGTATGTAGTCTTTTTTGACAACCCGGTTGGTTGTCGAAAAAGACTTGCAGTTTGCAGACCTTCGGTCTGAAAACTGCTATTTTTATAAGGAAGTTGTTATGAAACTGAAGTTTCACAACAACTCTATTTGTGAGGAACGCATGAGTGATACTGCCAAAAAATCTTCCGCTGTCAGAGATTTTTGGTTTACGGACATCTTTGTCATCATTTTTTTTATCATAACCGCTGTAACCGGTCTTTTCCTTTTTAGGCGCGATTTAATGAAAACTATAGAAAATCGCGATGCAGAACCTGTAGGGACTATCGTAATCAGAAACAATGTGGTACAACGCCGCCATGAAGACCGGATGGTATGGGACAGACTCTATGCCGACTCTTTTGTTTATTCCGGCGATTTAATCCGGGCGGCTGAAATTTCTTCCGCCTCTATTAATATTGAAGAAAATAAAATTAGTTTAAATGAAAATACTTTAATCCGGGTACAACACTCTGCAGACAGAATAGACCAGTTTGAAGTTGAGCTTAAAGAAGGAAATTTAAGCCTTACAAGCGAAAAGGGCAGCTCTGCCATAATGCTGAACCTTATGGGCAATCAGGTGTATACAGCCCCCGGAACCGTCCTTAATGCCGAGGCTTCGGAAGAGGGAATTGCGGTTCAGGTAACCGAAGGAAGTGCGGAGATTGTTTCCGGCGGGCAGACAAAAGAAATTTCCGAAGGGAATATGATTGCAAAGGACACCCGCGGCGTGGAGCGGATAATTCCGGCTGCCGTAGTAAGGCGTCCTGCACCTAACGCAAGTTATTTAAAAAGCAACGATGAACTTCTGTTAGTCAATTTTGTCTGGAACAGGATAAACCTTGCCGCAGATGATAAACTCCGGCTGGAAATTTCGGGCGACCGCAGTTTTTCGCAGGGCGTTCATAAAGTTGAAGGTCTTGGCAGCGAGGCGCAGGCGGCTTTTGATATCGGACTTTGGCACTGGCGGCTGTACATCGGGGAAACCGTACTGAGTACCGGGCAGCTTACGGTAGCGGACGGTTCCGGTCCTGAACTGTTAAGCCCGGTAGCAAACAGCGTGTTCCGTTATAAAGGCAGTCTGCCCCAACTGCGCTTCCAGTGGGCGGAAAGAAAAGGCGCTTCTAATTATATTATTGAAGTAAGCGATACGCCGGAATTTGAAAGCATTAACGTTAGCAGACAATCGGCGGCATCTTCATTTATTTATTCCGGACTTGGAGCGGGAACATGGTATTGGCGGGTAAAGCCGGTTTTTTCTTCCGTCTACGAAGGAGGCACCGCTTATTCCGATTCTTCCTTATTCAAAATAGAGGAAGTCCAAATTCAGCAGGGGACCGCTGCTTCAGCTTCGGCTGTGGCAGTGCTTGAAATTGAAATTCCCGAACCCGCGCCGGTAAGCAGAATCCCGGTACCTATACCACCGGCACCGGTAACCAGAGCGCCCGAACCTCAACCTGCACAAGGATCGTCTCCGCCGGCTGTCGCCATGACAAGAAACAGGCCGCCTTCACGCCGCCTCTACAATGTCCGCCCCGGTGACACACTTGTACGGATTGCGACGCAGGTATACGGCGACTATTTCCAGTGGCGAAAAATATTTGAAGCAAATGATATTGAAAACCCTGATCTGATTTATGTAGATCAAGTGCTCTTTATTCCATAAAGCTGTAAGGATTTAATATAATTGTTAATCAGATATTTTAGCCCATTACCATTGCGTTAATGACATACACAGCGATGTTGTACATTGCGTGTGCAATGGAAATACCGTGAATTGATTTATAACGCAGGAACATAAAACACAGAAGGATGCTTGAAAGAACAGCGTTTAAAAATCCCCATGGCCCTTCGTAAATGTGGCAAATTGAAAAAAGCGTTACAGAAAGAGAGAGCGCCCATACCGCGCTTAATTTAAATTCATTTCTTCTTGACAACAGATAAAAACGGAAAAAGCTTTCTTCCAGATAGGCCGCAAGTATGCAGGAAAGACAGAGTATTATCCACTCAAAAGCATTGGAAGGAGAAACCAGCGTTATTTGTAAGGATGCCTCGCCAACTTTGGAAGAAACAAATGTAACTGTAAAGCCGATAATCAGCAGGCATGGTAATGTGTATATGCAGGAAACCAGGTCTTTTATACCCGGTTTTATGCCCCAGTCTTTTAACTTTTTATTCTTTAAAAGCAGAAACCAAATCAGGGCAAGCGAAGGGATACTGCGAAGCATAATACCGGCAAGTGTAGCTGTAACCGGAAAGCCTGCCTGTACCTCTGCTCCTGCCGGGGGGCCGTTTATAAGAAAACTTGCCGAACCGGACAAAAACACGACAACATACAGGATAATAGCCTCTAAATATACACCCATTTCCCTTCCTTGCGCTTTTCTGAAAGCCTTTTCTATATTATAATTAAAATATAGGGATGAGGTAAACTATTGGCGGCATTTTTTTTGGTTATTGCAATATTGTTTCTCTGTATAGTCTTGTTTTCCCGTTCCGGAAGCAGTAAACACAAGGGCAACTGGCTTCAGTTTTTTTCAAAGGGAAAAGAAGCGGGCTTTTCAATCAGGGAGTTGGAGCAGTTAAGGCGGCTGGTAACAAACTGCGACATCGAAGATCCGGCGTCAATATTTTCATCTCAAAAACAACTGGAAACCTGTATTCGTTCCGTAATCAATGCCGTCCGTATGTCAGGGGACAGCGAAGATCCCGAAATTCAGGATTTTCTTTCACGGCTTTTCGATTACTGCAAACAGCTTGGAATAAGAAATTCCGAAAAAAGGGCAGTCATTACAACTTCCCGTCAAATAAGCGAAGGTCAGATATTAAAAATTTTAGTTCCGGGAACCGGGGTATTCAAGTCCGAAGTTATAAAAAATTTCGGAAATTATCTTACCATTTCCCGCCCGGTAAATCAAAAAATATCGAACCATATGGAATGGCAGGGTTTAAGAGTATCTGTTTATTTTTGGCGGGAAGATGATGCTGGCTATGTATTTGATACCGAAGTATTGGACGAAGTTTTTTCCAAAGGCATTTCGTCTTTAAAAGTTGAGCATAACGATTCGCTTTTCAGGACACAGAAACGAACATCTTTGCGCGTTAAACTTCATAAAGCGGCATTTGTTTATCTTGTTAATGACATGGACCCTCACAAAATGGAAAAGGCACCGGGTCTTAGGTGCATGATGGAAGATGTCTCCGATACAGGCTGCGCTTTCAGAGTAACAGGCACAGCTCCTGTCGGTCAGCGCCTTAAAGTACAGTTCTCGCTTGATCATATTCCTATTTGTATACCGGGAACTGTTCGTTCTGTTGATTATCTGGAGGAATCGAATATATCGGTTATACACATGGAAGCGGACAGTCTTCCGCTTGCGACCAGAAACCATATCCTTTGCGAAGTTTTTGACATGCTGCCGGATGAGGACGAAGACGAATTGCCGTTCAGGGTAATTGAAGAGGAAGCCGACAAAGCCGACAGAGCTGCCCCTCCCGGTGAAACTAACGATCAGCAGAAAAAGTTTCAGGAGGTAATAAATGGTTAAAAAGGCAAGTTTATTTGCTTTGCTTGTTTGTTTATGTCTTCCCGCTTTTTGTGATTCGCCTGTTCTTCAGTTATATAAACAAAGATTTTCCATGGCCGATCTTTCGGCAAAAGCGCAGATTCTTGAAAATGCAGCTAACGATATTACATTTAACGAAGATATCGGGCAGTTTTATGAGTATACTTTGCAGTTTGCGCTGGATAATTCCATGCTGTTAAAAAATGATCATACTATGCTCAGGATTATTGACATTTCCGTAAAAGGTATGGCTCTATCAGGGCTGGGAAAGGCAAATTACAGTAACAGCCTTGATATTTTATGGAAGCTCTTTATGGAATATCCCGATTCTTCTATTGGTGCGGAGATTCTTATTGCAATCGGAAAACTTGGAAAAAACAACCAAAATATTATAGAGGGCGTTAATAATTATCTTACGGAAAAAAATGTGTTGTACCGCTCCGGCAGCTCTGTAAACTATGTGATGATTTCCGCGTGTATTATCGCGACTATGGAATTGAATGACAGCTCATTTTATCCTGCACTGTTTGCCGTTCTTTGTTTGGGTTATCCTGAAATGATTAAACTTGAGGCACATGGTGCGCTCGATATAATTTCAGGTAACTTAAAACAGTTTTTGTCCGATATGATCGAAAAGGGCGATCCTGCCGAAAAATATTTTGCTCTTATGTCGGGAATAAACAGTAACAAATTAACCGTATCAGAACGCGGACAGCTTGCGGAGATCGCACTGGAACAAAGCCTTATCAACGGGGAAAATGCCGATTTATCCGCCATGCGTTACGCGACGGTACGGGCTCTTACTCAGCTTCGCTGGACAAGGGCAAACAATTTGGCTATCAGACATTTTTACCGTGTGCAGACGGAATTTCAAAACCGCGCCGTTGCCAGAGAACGTTTTTTGGAAGCGATTGCGTTGCTTGGCGCTGTCGGAAATTCGGACGCGGCATTGGCGCTATGTTTGCAGTTGGGGCTGATAAATGCCCGAACAGAAAGAACGGGCAATTTTGATGAAGAAATAACCCTGGCGATTGTCAGGGCTTTAGGCCTTATCGGCGATAAGGCGGCTTTTGATCATTTGTTAAACGTCAGTAATTTATTGTACCCCGAGAATATTCTGGCAGCAGCCGGGGAGGCGATAGACCGCCTCAGGTGGTAAATCAATGGTAAGAATTATGCATCTTACTCCGGTTCTGTGCGCCGCTATTGGAGCGGCCGCAGGTTTTTATTTTTTTGGCGCGATGTCTTTCGCATGGCTTCTTGCCATTGCGTTTGTCCTTCTTGCCGCGCTTTGTTTTTTCAGGGTAATCGCCTCTGTATGCGAAAATTCCGCAAATGGCAATTCGCGCGGTCTTTATAAAAATTTGCGCCTAACAGCCTTGTACAGCACTGCATTGACTGCAGGTTTTGTATTGGGGGTATGCGCGGCAAACGCCGGACGCAATGTCGTAAAGTTCGCAATCCCGCAGGAAAAAATAATCGCCATAGAAGGCGTACTTTTGGAAGACCCAAGAATAATCGGAGGCGGCAGGGCAATGGCTGTCCTTTCCCTGCGAAAGTGCGCCGGAAACGGAGGGCTAAGGGCATCCGGCGGCGGGAACATAACAGTTTTCTTTCCGGAGGACAATGCCGTAAGGCTTCGGGAATTCGGGCGGGGGGCGGCTGTTTTTACGGAAGGCAAGTTGCGCGTAACAGACACGGGATTGTTATTTTCGGCCGAATCAATGCACATTGTAAAGCCCGCGCCGCACATTGAGCGTATGCGTACGGGTATCAGGCTGAAACTGATCGACAGGTTTGACGGCAAAGCATGGGGCGGCCTTGCGCTTGCCCTTCTGCTGGGAATCAGGGACAACCTCGACACAAACCTTGCCGCCATGTACAGGGACGCGGGCTGTTCCTACATCCTTGCCCTGTCAGGCATGCATCTTGCGGTGTTAGCCGCAATGATCGCCTTTCTCCTGAAAAAACCGCTTGGCCTTAAAGGCGCGTCAATAGCCGGCGCATTGATTATTTGCCTGTACTGTTTTATTGTAGGCCCAATGCCGTCTCTTAACCGCGCCGCGATTATGTATCTGTTGGGAGTGTTAACGCTCCT
>JAIRUC010000185.1 GCA_031254615.1 Treponema sp.
GGCGGTAAGTACCAGAGCGTCTACTCTGCCAAGAACAGCCCAATAAGCGCCGATGTATTTTTTTACACGATGGGCTTCGATATGCTGGGCAAGAAGCGCTTGCTGGTCGCCGTTGACTGCGGCATTTTGAATGTCACGCCTGTCTGTAAATTTTCCGGTCAGCCCAAGATGCCCCGATTTTTTATTGAGTGCCGATTCAATTTCTTCGGCGCTCATGCCTGTCTTTCGCATAACATAAAAAGGCAGAGCCGCGTCAACATCGCCCGAACGGGTACCCATGACAAGTCCCTCAAGCGGGGTAATGCCCATGGACGTATCAAAAGAGCATCCATCTTTAACAGCGTTTACCGAAGCGCCGTTCCCGATGTGGCAGATTATCACATTTGTTTTAAAAGGATCCTGCCCCAACAACACGGCCGCGCGTTTTGCGGTATACAAAAAACTTGTCCCGTGAAAACCATAACGGCGCACCTGATATTTTTCATACCATTCCGTGGGCACCGCGTACATAAAAGATTTCGGCGGCATTGTTTGATGCCATGCGGTATCCATAATCGCGCAATGCGGTACATCCGGCAGCACCTTTTTTGCCGCCTCAATACCCATGATGTTCGCGGGATTGTGAAGCGGCCCCAAATCCTTAACTTCGTTAAAGGCAGCCATTGCCGCGTCATCTACAATTACGCTCTTTGTAAATTTCATTCCGCCGTGCAGAACACGGTGTCCAACGGCTTTGATTACCGACATATCCTCGATAACACCTGTCTCTTTGTCTGTCAGGGTTTTGATAATAAGTTCAATCGCGTCTGTGTGGGTGGGGCAGTCATGCTCAAAAACAACTTCGTCCCTGCCCTTTGCCTTGTGGGAAATAAAAGAACCGCCGATAGTCACTTTTTCTACAATGCCCACCGCAAGGATATCCTTGGTCTCCCAGTTGAACACCTGGTATTTTGCAGATGAAGATCCGCAGTTCAATGTTAATATAATCATATTTACCGCTCCTTTTTAAGCTAACTTGTAAATTATACCCTATCAAAGCAGAGAATGTAAGTATTTACAAATACAAGTTGTTTTTTAACTTGTTGAATATTTATGTCCATAACTGATATAATTTCAACACCGCCAGGATGGCTCAGATGGCAGAGCGACGCACTCGTAATGCGTAGGTCCCGGGTTCGATTCCCGGTTCTGGCTGATGTTTCCTTATTACATAAAGAATTAGCCTTGAAGGCCTATGTTTTAGAGTAAATTCTGTACATGACGTGATTGTTTTTTTCTACCACCTATGTTAAAATACACCAAAGGATAAAATCATGGAAAATAAAAGGATTATTCTCGCGATCGATGATAATGCTGTTCAGCTTCGCCTGTTTAAAGAGATGCTGGTCCCACGGTATGATCTCCGTGCTGTAAAGGCCGCCTCGGAAGCATTAAATTTTTTGAATTCAAACGAGGTGGATCTTATTTTGCTGGACATTGAAATGCCAAATATCTCCGGTTTTGAATTTCTTGATGACATAAGAAAAATTCCCAGTTATATAAGCGTACCAATAATAATTGTTAGCGGTAATAACACAGAGGAATTTTTAAATCGGGCCAGAAAATCCAGTGCTGCAGATGTTCTAACAAAGCCAGTAAATCCTAATGTGCTTGTCAGTACAATAGAAAAAACGCTTACACTAAAGACCTAAAATCTTCGGTTAGATTCCTTAAGGGGGGAGAAAATGGAGAATAAAGGCAGTCTTGCCCCGGTTATTAAGATTGATGAAGAAAAATGCATCAACTGTTACGCCTGTATAACAGCTTGCCCGGTTAAATACTGCATGGATGGTTCGGGGGAAACACTGGGAATTAACAAAGACCTGTGTATAGGTTGCGGAAACTGTATTACAGTTTGTACCCATAAAGCCCGTAAAATGATTGACGATACAAAACAGTTTCTGGACGATTTAAAAAAGGGCGTTAAAATTATCGCCATAGTAGCGCCTGCCGTGGCCTCGGTTTTCCCCGGAAAATACCTTAATCTGAACGGATACCTGAAATCACTTGGGGTTAAAGAGGTGTTTGATGTCAGCTTTGGCGCAGAACTCACCGTATATTCCTACGTCGAACTTATAAAGAAAAAAAGACCTAAGTTGATGATCGCCCAGCCCTGTCCATCGATTGTCAGCTTTATAGAAATATACCATCCGGAGCTATTGCCCTATCTGTCAACGGCAGAAAGTCCTATGTTGCACTCCATCAAAATGATACGGGAGTATTATCGCCAATACGACGATTATAAAATCGCCGTTATCTCTCCATGCATTGCAAAGAAAAGAGAATTCGATGAAACAAAATCAGGAGACTACAATGTCACTATGCTTGCCATAAAAGAATATATCGAAGAACAGGGGATTACATTATCTGGTTATCCTTCAACAGAATATATGGGTGTGTTGGCGGAACGAGGTGTAATGTTTCCGACTCCCGGAGGCTTGTTGGATACTGCCGAACGTTTTGTCCCGGGCATAAGACGGATTACACGAAAAATCGAAGGTGTCCATACAATATATCCGTATTTAAAGGAAGTGTCGGAAGATCTCAATAAGCCGGAAATAGCATTCCCCGCGCTTGTTGACTGCCTTAACTGTGAAAAGGGCTGTGTCGGAGGTCCCGGAACAGGGAACTCCCACAAAAGTACGGATGAACTTGAAAGCCCTGTACGAAAGCGCAGCGCCGAGCTTGAAAAAAAATTGAATCCAAAGCAGCAGGAAAGACTGTTCAAAAAGTACAACAGGGAAATCGGACGCTACTGGAAGCCGGGTCTGTACCAACGCTCTTATGTGAACCTTTCAGGAAATAACACCATCAAGCATCCAAATGATTCGGAACTAAAAGAAGTATACAGATGCATGAAAAAGGACAGCGAAGCGGATATATACGATTGTACGGCCTGCGGTTACGGAAGCTGCAAATCAATGGCAACGGCGATCTTTAATAAACTGAACAAGCCGGAAAATTGCGCCCACTACAACCTCGGCATGTTGGGTGAAGAGAAAAAAACCATAGTGTTTATTAACCAGCAGTTAAAAGGACACATAAGCCGCGCCCTCGGCGTAATTGAATCAATAAATGATCTGCTTAATAAACTCGACGGCAGCATAAACATTCAAACCAATTCCGTGAATGATTCTTCGGCTGTTACCGTAGAAATGCTCGATTCCCTGAAAAACACTTCCGAGCTTTCGCGGCATAAGCGGGAATCCATCATGGCGCTTATTGACAACGCCGCCAAGGGTCAGCAGGCCATGCGCGATACAGTTCAATCGGTAAAAGACATTTCCGAATCTATTGACGGCATAGCGTCGGCAATCAAGATCATCAGTGTCATTGCGTCTAACACTAATCTGCTGTCCATGAATGCCGCTATTGAGGCCGCCCACGCGGGCGAATCAGGCAAAGGTTTTGCGGTGGTGGCAGATGAAATTCGCCGGCTTTCCGAAACCACCAGAGAAAATTCAAGAAGCATTTCCCAGACACTGTCAAATATAATCACCGGGATCACTGTTACTACAAAACGTTCCACTGACACTGGAAACCTGATAAACGGTATGTCAAGTGAAATAGACAGTTTTGCCACAACTATGACCCAACTCATTGATACCCTTGGCACACTGGCCAGTGAAAGCTCCGGTATTACCTCGTCCCTTGAAAGCCTTAAAGAGAACAGCAAGGCGGTAAAGACGGACTGTACCGAGATGGTCGGCCTTACGGACAAACTCCGCTACGATATTAATTTCCTGGCAGCCATGTCGGCGGATATTGTCCGCGCTATAGAAAATAATGATCGGGAAATTATAGAAAAGCTTCTTGCTATAGAGGAAACCAGAGAGGCTGCCAAATAACCGACAATTACGTGGATGAGGCAAGTGGATACTGCCTCTAAGGAAGGAGCTCGATGGGCGGCACAGATTTTTTTGACAGTGATCGTAAACAGGAACAGCTTCTCCATGCGGTACTGCACACAATGCCGTTTTCCTGCCAGTTATGGAACAGAGATTGTAAAATTTTTGACTGCAACGAGGAAACGATTAAGCTTTTTAAAACAGAAACCAAACAAAATTTTATTGACAGGTTTTATGATTATTCCCCGGAATTTCAGGGCAACGGACAGCGTTCCCAGGAAATGGCGGCGAGAAATATCAGGAAGGCGTTTGAAGAAGGCAGATGCGTCTTTGAATGGATCCACCAGCTGCCGGACGGTACCGTGATACCGGCGGAAGTTATCCTCGTCCGCGTCCCCTACGGCGACGATTATATTGTTGCCAGTTACGAACGGGATTTGCGCGAATATAAGCAAATGATGAAGGAGATTGAAAGGCGGGACTATCTTTCACATACGACGAATAAAGCCGCCGAGGGTCTGCTTCAGTCGGAAATCAATGAATTTGAAAGCGGCTTATTGAATGTTATGGCTATGGTGGCTGAAGCTGTAAGCATCGATCGCGTACGCATCTGGAAAAATCAAAAAGCGGAAGGGGAACTTTTATGCACACAGTTGTTTGAATGGTCCGGGGGCGCCCGGCCGCAGCAGCAAAACAGTGAATATACTGTGAATATTAATTTCAATGAAAAATTTCCGGGCTGGGAAGAAAAAATGTCCCGGGGGGAGTGTATCACCAGTCTTGTTCGTGATATGTCAGTCGCGGGACAAAAACAATTAACAGCTCAGGATATAGTGTCATTTTTTGTGGTACCGGTGCTTGTACAAAATGAATTCTGGGGCTTCGTCAGTTACGACGATTGCCACAATGAGCGCTTGTTTACCCAGGACGAACTGTCAATTATGCGTTCTGTAAGCATGTTAATGACCAGCGCCTGGCTTCGCAATGAAATGACACTTAATATCAGCACTACAGCTGCCAGACAGAAAGCCGTATTTTCAAATTACTCAGGGATTATTTGGTGTGTGGATCATGACCATATCATTAAATTGTTCGAGGGCCTGTACCTTACTGAGCATAGCATCCCCGCCGCGTTTTTTAACGGCAAAAAAACAGAGGAAGCGCTGCAGGAGGACTGGTCTTCCGGCATTAATGAAAGCGTACAAAAAACTTTTACCGAGGGACGCCAAGATATCAATGTCGAAATTGACAACAGGATGTTCCGCATACGCACTACGCCAATTTATGACAACTCAGGCGCAATGACCTATGTGGTGGGCAGCTTTGACGACATAACGGAACGAACACGGCTTCAGGCAGAACTCAAAACAGCGCTGAAAGAAGCCCAAAATGCCAACAAGGCCAAAAGCAATTTCCTTGCCAATATGAGCCATGAAATGCGCACACCCTTAAACGCGGTAATCGGTTTATCCGAGCTGACGCTTGAAGACGATACCCTGAGTACTGAGACAAAAGAATATCTGATAAAAATCAGCAATGCCGGCGCGACGCTCCTCAGCACGGTTAACGACATTCTTGATATTTCAAAAATAGAAGCGGGTAAATTTGAACTTGTACCGGTTGAGTACGATATTCCCAGCCTGATTAACGACGCCATTACCCAAAGCATTATGCGAATAGGAGAAAAGCCCCTGAAGTTTATTCTAAACATCAGCGAAAACCTGCCCACGCGTCTTTACGGGGATGATCTGCGAGTTAAGCAAATTATAAACAACCTTCTGTCCAACGCTTTTAAATATACCAAAGAGGGGACGGTAGAACTGAAAGTGAGTTGCGAGAGAGAGGGGGAAACTGTCTGGATGACTATCCGGGTCAGTGACACAGGCGTTGGTATCCGAAAGGATGATATTGCCAGTTTGTTCACCGATTACAGCATGGTGGATGTGAAAACCAACCACAGGATCGAGGGGACCGGCCTCGGACTGCCTATAACCAAAAATGTAGCAGAAATGATGGGCGGTTCCATTACCGTGGAAAGCGAATACGGAAAGGGCAGTGTTTTTACCGTAAGATTCAGGCAAAAATTTGTAACCGACGTTGTAATCGGCGATGAGTTAGCTGACACTTTAAGAAATTTCCGTTACTCCGATCAGAAGCGCCGCCGCAATTCCCGAATGACCCGGATCAGGCTGCCTTACGCTCGGGTGCTGATAGTAGACGATATGGTAACCAATCTTGACGTGGCCAGGGGCATGATGAAACCCTATGGTATGCAAATTGACTGCGTAACGAGCGGGCAGGAAGCTATCGACGCTGTCCGCGGTGAAAAGGTCATATACAACGCGATTTTTATGGATCACATGATGCCGGGGATGGACGGCGTGGAAGCCGCCAGAATTATCCGTGAAGAGATCAACACTGAATATGCCAAAGCCGTGCCTATAATCGCCCTTACCGCCAACGCCATTGTAGGAAACGAGGAAATGTTCCTTAAAAAAGGTTTTCAGGCGTTTATTTCCAAACCAATTGAAATGTCCCGTCTTGATGCGGTAATCCGGCAATGGGTAAGGGATAAAAATTTGGAAGAAACGTTTTCTGATAATGTAACAGAACAATCGAAAGAGGCCGCGCAAAACTTTCCCGCACAACTGGATGGCGTCGATGTACAAAAAGGTTTTGAGCGTTTTGGCTGCGATATAGAATCCTTTACGAATGTCCTGCGTTCTTACGCGATAAATATTCCTTCCATTCTGGATTCGCTGAGGGAAGTAAACAGGGACAATTTGGCTGATTACGCTATCGCTGTTCATGGCATAAAAGGCTCCAGCAGAGGCATTTGCGCGGAAGCGGTCGGAGCCATAGCAGAAGCCCTGGAAAAAGCTGCTAAAGAAGGAAACATTGAATTTGTAAATGCCAATAACGCCGCTCTTCTGGAAGCCGCCGGGAAACTAATAAATGACATTAAGGATATGCTGGGTAAAATGGCAGAGGAAAATCCCAAACCAAAGAAAGACAAACCGGACAGGCAAGTATTGTCAAAACTTCTTGCAGCCAGTGAGCAATACAACATGGAAGATGCAGATGCAGCCATGAAGGAATTAGAAAATTTTGAATACACCTCTGATGAGGGACTTACCCAATGGCTGAGGGAAAATGTTGAAATGATGAATTTCGCGGAGATCAAGGAAAAGCTAATTGCTGCGCTCGGGTAATGGATATGAACAATAATTCATATTATCAAGCCCAGAAGAAAAATTCCCTTAACACCTCTCCCTAGCGCCGGACCCTTACCTTCACATCTTTGATCATGGAGCGTTCTGCTGTGGCGTCTCCTACATACTCGACATTGACTTTTGGCGTCGCAGAACCTTTGCCGATAGTGATGGGGATGCGGTAGTAAACTTGATTTTCCCAGCGTAGCGTTCCTTCAAGAACCAGTACATAATCACCCGCGGGAAGAGCGGCTCCTTTGCTGTCAGTGCCGTCCCATGTGTAGGTTAGAGTTCCTGTATTTGGCGTTGCGCCGCTTACGGCGTCAATTTGTTTTTTCTCCATTTTTGATGGCTCGGATTTTTTTACCCATAATGGAATAGAAGATGGTCTGCGGCTATAACCACCGTTGGCTGTCCAGCGTGTGACGCAAAGAGTTTCTATATATTTGCCTTCCGTATCTTCAATCCATGCCGCAAACTGATTGCTCGCGGAACCGCCTTGACGCGTGAAAGTAAAAGTCAGTTCAACTGCCGTCGCCGCTTTCTGCGCGGCTGCATTTGTAATAACTAATGATATCAATAATAAAATAAGAAATAATTTTTTCATAATAATCTCCTATATTTGTCAGTATAATATAGGAACTGATTTTTTCAAACTATTTATTATTTTTGAAGATCATCATATAATCAATAAAAGATACAATGGAAATAACCACAGAAATTATAAAAATGATAAGGGTTCCGGTTTTAAAAAGCGGAAGATGGTCTACAAAAACGGCAAAGCGTGGAAGGTGGTCTTCTATAAAAACGGCAAGGCGCTGAAGGCTGTCCGTGAGCAGGGCGGCGCCTCCTGCGAAGATATAAAAGACAGTTTTAATTTTTCCGCTCATGCGTGCCCCAAGGGTAATGCCCCTTTTCAACATCAAATTGCGGATAAAAAGAATACTGAACTCGCGGTAGATGACCAGCAGAAACAGAACAGCGGGGAAAATACCGTCAATTACAAAGCAGAAAAAACAGGTAAGCTGCATGAGAGTATCGGCAAAAGGATCGAAGAGCTTGCCAAAATCGCTGACTTCGTTTTGTTTGCGGGCTGCCATGCCGTCGAGCATATCGGTTAATTCGGCAACAATGAAAATGAACCAAAGCACAGGAACTGTCCATACATCTTTTACGGGTAATAAAAAAACAATGAAAAATACGGGTGCGAGGATAATTCGTGAGAATGTAATTTTATTTGCAAGGCTCATATATAATATTGTCTTCTAATAACAAATATGTCAATATTCGGTATGGACGAAAAACAGCTTATTTGGAATGAAACAGGACGGAAAAAAGTTTTTGATTGTAATGTGTTTTCCGTTTGGGAAAGTTATTGTAATCCGCCGGAAGGCAGCGGTAACTTTGGCGTAAAAGACGGCAAGCCCCATGCTTTTACTGTTCTGGATGCAAGAGACTGGGTTATGGTTATACCTGTTATTGACAATCCTGACGGAAAAAAGTTTGTCATGGTGTGGCAGTGGCGGCATGGTTCAAAAAGTTTAAGCCTTGAATTTCCCGGCGGTGTTTTTGAACCCGGAGAAATTCCCGAAGAAGCCGCCGCCAGAGAATTGCGTGAAGAGACAGGCTACAGCCCAAAAAAAATTGTAAAGCTTGGAGAATTCAATCCCAATCCGGCAATTATGTCAAACAAGATACACTTTTTCCTTGCCGAGGGGCTTGTTGGCGATGGAAGACAATCTCTGGATGATGATGAATATGTTGATGTTGCCCTGATTGATACCAATGAGGTATTACAGGGCATTGGAAAAGAACCTTACATTCACGCGCTAATGGGAACTGCTTTAGCCTTATACCGCGTACCACGCGTGAATGTTTAAGTTTTTTAGGGGCGCCACATTCCTTCGCGGGTTTCACCCTTTATGCTGGGAATATCCAGCACCATACCGGGTTCAATCAAGTCCGGATTGGACGGATCGGGCATTTTGGATTTATTTGCTTCATAGAGAACTTTCCACTTTGAAGAGTCTCCGTAAACCCAAGAGTAACCGGAAATATTCCAGAGGCAGTCTCTTTCTTTTGCCCATGTTCTGACAGTATACTGCTTTGGCATTCCGGTACCGGTAGTTATGATTCTGCCCGTTTCGAGTGCCGCAAAAATACTTATGGATTTGGTTGCCGAAGAAATGGCTTCGTTCCAATCTTCTACAGAATGAAATTCTACGCTGCTGTCGTAATAGAATTTTCCTTCTTTATAATCAATTGGATACTGGTTGGCTATGTTGTTTTTATCCGCCCAATCAACGAGGCGTTTTGCTTCTGCTATCAATTGAACAGCAACGAATTCATCGGAAAGCTGCGCAAAACGAATTGCTTCCTGAGCAAAGCCGGCGGAAGCGTCATAGTCGCCGATCTCGTAGGTATCATGAGCCAGCTTTGTCAGCCGCAGGCTTTCAAGATAAAACTCATTGTTGCGGATACCTTCAGGAATGTATGCTTCTTCGCCGGGGACTGTTACCGCAAAATACGGCACAGAGTAAAAAAGCGGCAATGTCAGATCCATTTCCGGGATTTCCTGCTGGGCAAAAATCGCCTGACTTGTGAAGACCAGAGAAATTAAAAGTATAAAAGTAACTTTACGGTTCATTTTGAACCTCCTTCTATTATTTTTTCAGCCTCTGTGGCTGTTTCAGTGCTTTCTTCGATTTTTTCTTCGGCCTGCCTTATTGTTTCCATGGCTAACTGGCGTTTTTCTTCGGTCTGTTGTCCGGCAATTACAAAAAGCGCTTCCGCTTCAACATATTGTATTCCGGCAACCGAATACATTTCGTTTTTATAGCTTTCTTCGGCATTATTGAAAGTTGTATCAGCCTCGCGGAAACTTTCCCGAACAGCGATATTAACTTTATTGGCTATGGCGTTTTCTCTTTCGGAGATGGCGGAAGCCCGGCGCTCTGCGGCATAGGCTGTCCAGCCGTTTGTTAACACAATATTATAACGAAGCAGAGCTTCTTCCGCGCTTTCAATTGCGCCCTTTTTATCTCCGCTGTCGTATAGGACTACCGCTGCCTGGGAAATTTCATCTGCCTTTTCAAAATTTTCCGGATCATACTCGGCAAAGCCGCGATCGGCAATTTCTTGTCTTGCTGAAAGAATCTTTGCACCCAATCGCAATGTTTCGTATTCGGCTAACGCTTCCACGGCAGTTTCTCTTGCTGTGTAATAATCTTTAGCTTCGTATTGTTCCTGCGCCGTAAGGGCAATCTTATCCGCGTTCTCTAAATATTTAGGAAACAATGTTGAAAACTGGGAGCTTATCAATTCTTCCCTTACAGCGAGAATTTCATCTTCCCTTGCCTGAGCGTAAAGCGGGATTGCCATATCAAAAAGTTCTTCGTATCTGTCTGCCACTTTATCTAATGCGGCGGCGGATTCCTTGAATTCATCTATAGATGAATCCGGCATTATCTTGTCGTCCGTATATGTGCCAGCAGCGATTTGACTAACAATTAGCGTAGATTGAACAGATAGTCTCCTGGCATCCGCATATTGAGCTTCGGCATCTTCCCATTCACTTGGAAAATATGAAGGGGCCTCAAAATCAATGGCACTTTTTCTGGCTTTATCCACACGGGAATTTGCAGCTTTTAGTTCTTCGATAGCAGTCTCCTGTTCAGGACTCGCTTTAGGGGTAGATTTACAGGAAACACTTACTAATGAGAATATGACTAAGGTCAGAAAAACTGAAATTATATATTTTTTCATTAAACAACTCCTTAATTTATGAGTATACACCGGATTGGTTCTTTTTTCAAGATGGTTTATAAGGTATTTATGGGAAAAAAAGTTGAAGGGGCCGGCTCTGCGGGCACTGTCCCTGAGGCGGCAAATGAAAATAATTCCGGCTTAAAATCTGTCTCCGGGCAAGATTCTTCCCCGTCGGCAGGGTCTCTTGTCCGGCAGGGTTCGGCTTTGTCCCTTCTTACGCTGTTTTCGCGGATTCTTGGTCTGGTCAGGGAAATGACCAAGGCGAGTTTTCTTGGGACAAGCGCTTTGTCGGACGCCTTTTCGGTCGCTTTTTTGCTGCCAAACCTGTTTCGCCGCCTTTTTGCGGAAGGCTCAATTTCGGTCGCTTTTATTCCTACCTTTAAAGAGTATCTGCTGGGAAATGACCGCGAAAAAACACGGGAGTTTCTTTCCTGCATTTTCACCTTTTTGTCTTTTTTTGTAACGCTCATGGTTATGGCGGGTATTTTTGCGGCTCCGCTTCTTGTCCGTCTTTTCGGCATGGAAGAATTTGATGAAACTGTCCTTCTTACCAGAATTATGTTTCCTTTTCTGGGGTTTATGTCATTGGCGGCTTTGTTTCAGGGGGTGCTGAACAGCTTTCATGTTTTTACCCCTTCGGGATTTGCACCGATTTTGCTGAATATTGTTACGATTCTTTGCACTTACGGACTGAGCCGTTTTACTCAAAATCCCGCCCGCGCGATGGCTGTCGGGATTCTTGCCGGCGGTTTTTTGAGCGCGGCGATTCAGTTTCCTTTTGTGCTGAAACAGGGACAGCGATTTGTTTTTACCAATTTAAAAAGGGCAATAAATAATCCGGGCACGCGCAAAGTGCTTCGGCTTATAAGCCCAACTATAATCGGGATGGCTGCTTATCAGCTTAACGATCTGGTTTCTACGGCTTTGGCAAGAAGAGCGGGCGAGGGTGTTGTTTCGAGTCTTCAATATTCGCTTAGGCTGCAGGAGCTGATACTCGGCGTTTTTGCGGTTTCGATAGGGACGGTTCTGCTTCCGAATCTTGCCGGTTACGCGAAAACATCGCAGTGGGAAATTTTTAACAAACGGCTTGTGTCTGCGATGAATATTATCGCCCTGATTACTATTCCGATTACTGTTTTTTCGCTCATGCAGGGACAGAACCTGATTCGTCTTCTTTTCCAGAACCGCAGTTTTGATGAAACTTCGGTTAAGCTGACTTTGTCGGCTTTTACTTTCCATATGCCCGGCCTGTTTTTTATCGCGCTTAACCGTATTTTAGCCCCGGCTTTTTACGCGCAAAGCGATACCAAGTCGCCTTCTTTTGCAGGCATTATTTCTTTTGCGGCTAACATTTGTCTTGCGGCGGCTTTTGTCGGGCCGTTCCGGGGCGCGGGGATAGCTTTGGCTCTGTCCCTTGCCAGCGCTGTAAACACCGTCTTGCTTCTTGTTTTTCTTAGAAAGAATCCCAATATTGCCCTTGGTTCGGCTTTTAGTTCTGCTATGATTTATATTGTAAGATTATTGATTATTTCCGGGTTGGCAATTGTTCCTATTTATTTTTTATCTCCGTTGTTAATGACTTTTTTTGCGAATAACGGACGGTTCATATCTTATGGTGTGCCGTTGATAATTAACGCGCTTATCTATATTATTCTTGGGGTTGGTTTGCTTGCCCTTGTCAGGGACCGGAATCTTCTTGGCTTGGTAAATATGTTGAAAAAAAAGAGAGGCGGCAATGAGGACAGAGTTTAAAAAAACCGGCAACCTTCCTACTGTAGTCCTTGCGGGGCGTCCGAATGTAGGAAAATCAACTCTCTTTAACCGCCTTCTGCACAAGCGAAGGGCGATTACAGACCCAACGCCCGGCGTAACGCGCGATCCTGTTGAAGCCGAATGTACTATCGCCGGAAAATCTTTCAGGCTGATTGACACCGGCGGTTTTAAGTTAGCTGACTGCGAAGGTATAGACAAGTTAGTTGTAAAGAAAACCCTTGAAACAATAAAGAAGGCTAACCTTATCATCCTGTTACTCGACGCAGGTGACATAACAAGCGAAGACGAAGAATTCATCAGCGTTTTGCGGCCGTACCGGGAAAAACTTGTCGCGGCGGTCAACAAGACCGAAGGGGGCAGGGGACAGGCTGATGCCTGGAATGTTTTGCAGTTTGGCTTTGAAAAAGTTTTCATGATCTCCGCCGAACACGGTGACAATGTCGGCGAGCTTGGGCAGGAAATTATAAGGCGGCTGGATTTTTCAAAGGTTAATGAAAGTTATGTGGAGCAGATTTCAAGCATACGCATCGCGCTCATGGGAAAGCCGAACACAGGAAAATCTACGCTTTCCAACCGGCTGACATCATCAAACTCATCTATTGTCAGCGAAGTTCCGGGTACGACCAGAGATATAGTTGAGGGTAATTTTAGCTGGAAGGGGCGGGACTTTACGCTTCTGGATACTGCCGGAATCCGCCGTAAATCAAAAGTTACGGAAAACATCGAATACTATTCGGTTAACCGCGCTATCAAAGCAATTGACGAGGCGGATATTGTTGTCCTGATGATCGATGCAGCGGAAGGGCTTACCGATCAGGATAAAAAAATCGCGGCTCTTGCACATGACAAGGGCAGGGGAATCATCATGGCGCTTAACAAATGGGACACCATGCCTCAGAATAAAAATACGTTTAAAGACATATCAAGCAGAATCCATTTTATGTTCGGTCAGATGGAATACGCGCCCATTGTCCCTGTCAGCGCGAAGGACGGGAGCGGCGTTGATAAACTTTTGAGCACTGTTATAAAAATGTACGACCAGCTTAACATCAGCATTGGGACTGCCCGTCTTAATCAGGCGCTTGAACAATGGCTGACCGAGTATCCTCCGCCGATTGGCCCGCGAACACGCTTCAAGCTGAAATACGCCGTGCAAAAATCCGCCAACCCTGTGCATTTTATCATTTTTGCCCATCGTTCACACGCGGTGAGCGACGCGTATGTTTCGTATTTGCGTAACAAAATTCGCAAGGACTTGGGGTTTTCTCTCGTTCCTGTGTTAGTCGAAATAAAAGAGTCGTCATAGAATACGGCTAAAAATTAACAGCTTAAAAACTTTCTACACGATCGGCTTTATCTTCTATCTGCGAAATTATCTCGTAGCCGATTGTTCCGCAAATAGAGGCCATTTCTTCGACAGTTACGTTGACATTGTCAAAAATAGCAACTTCATCGCCGACATTAACATCGCCCTCAATATCGGTAATATCGATCATCGTTAAATCCATGCAGATTGTTCCGGCAATGGGGGCGCGTTGTCCGTTAACCGCAAAAGCTCCGTTTTTTTCACTTTTTGGATCAAACAGCTTCCGGCTGATGCCGTCCGAATAGCCCGCTGAAACTGTCGCTATCCTGCTCTTTCGTTTGGTGACAAATCTTCTGTTATAACTGATAGGCGTTCCTTTTTCGTACTCCTTAATTTGCAGAATAACCGAAACAAATTTGAGTACCGGTTTTAACAGGATTTTGCCGCGCAGCGCCTCGCTTGGATAATAGCCATAAAGCATATATCCTGGCCTTACCATGTTAAAATGCGCGGCATTTTGATTGAAGATTGCGGCTCCCGCACAGGCGTGCTTGTACGGAATACTGCCCAAAACGCTTTCAATATCGGAAACGGCTTTTGCGAATAACGCTGTTTGCTGTTTTGTAAATTCAAGATCGCTTTTATCGAAGCTGTCGGCGCAGGAATAGTGCATAAAAACGCCTTCGATGATTAAGTTGTTAAATGTTTTTACAGATTGAGCGAAGCCCAGGCACTCGTTGACACTTAATCCCAATCTTCCGGCGCCGGTATCAACTTCGATATGAATTTTTATCTTTGTTGAATGTTTTCCTGCTTCGTCATTCAGCTTTTTCGCAAAATCCAAATTGCTGACAGAAACCGTGTAGCCGCCGGAAACAATTTCCTCAATATCTCCGGCATAAGGCTGATAAATAATAACGATATTCGCTTCGGGCAAAATGCGGCGAATTAACGCGGCTTCTTTTACATCGGCAACCGCCAAATATTTACTGTTACGAAAAACATTAGCGATAACGTCTGTCCCGCAGCCGTACGCGTTCGCTTTAACCATCGGCATTATTTCTACATGACTGCCGACTTCTTTTTTTATCTGGGAATAGTTGAATTTAACGGCGTTGATGTCCACATACAATTTTGTCGCGCTCGGAGGCAGATGGGTGGAATCGCTCATCGCCGCGTTGATATAACTTTTTAGCGGCTCATAAAACTCTTCCATCTTCATCCCTCTTGAGCCTTTGATAAGGATAACATCGCCTTTGTTTAAATTGCCGCCGGAAATATAATTTTTTATTGATTTTGAAAAAGCGTCCCTTTCGGTGTCGGAAAAACATTCTCCGCTTTTTATTTCTTTTTTAAAACATTCATAATCCATGCCGATAAAAAACACATAATCAACTTTGTTGTTATTACACATTTTAGCCAGATTTATATGCTCCGCTTCGCTGAAATCGCCTAACTCAAATATTTCACCTAATACGGCGATTTTTTTTCCGGACGAAGGATAATTCGCCAGAACTTCCAGCGCAACTCGTGTGGAATCGGGGCTGGCGTTGTAATAATCTTTAATTATCGTAACGCCTTTTACATACGCGGCTTCCGTGCGCATTGAAGAAACGGTGTAACGCTTAATTTCGTCTATCGCATCATTAATATCGATGCCAAGTTTTATGCCGCAAAAAAGCGCAAACAGGGCATTGGTTACATTGTGTTTTCCAATCGCCGGCAGAGAACATGGATAAGATCGCCCGTTATAAATAACATCGAAAGATGAAGGGTTATCGTTAGCCTGAATATTCGCCGCCGATATTCCGTTAGCTGCACTCCCTTCTCCGACAAAAACAACTTCGTGGGAATCCGAGCTTACATTTTTTAAAAATTGATCATCCGCATTTAACACAAGAAGCCCGTTTTTTTTCAGGCCGCTTAACATTTCCAATTTCGCCTTTAGGATATTTTCCTGCGAATCCAAATTGCCAATATGCGCCTTGCCTATATTTGTAATCACGGCAATATCGGGTTTTGCGATTTTGGAAAGGGTCTCTATTTCTCCAAAATGATTCATGCCCATTTCAAAAACAGCGACATCAAAAGAATCGTCAAGCTCCAACATTGACTTGGGCAGGCCGATTTCGTTGTTATAGTTTTTGTCGGTAAAAAATACGCGGAATTTTG
>JAIRUC010000221.1 GCA_031254615.1 Treponema sp.
TCTTGGCTCTCTTGGCAGAATAGAGCGCGTTGAGGCAGAAGCGTCTCTCGCGCGGCTTGACCGCAGTGATGTTATTTACGCGGATATTGCGTCAGCGAAAAAAATGCACATAACGGCAAATGAAACCGCCGCGCAATTTTCGTGGTTTAAGGGAGCCGATGAATCGGTTTTTGTCCGTTATCGAAATTCGCTTTTTCTTTATGTTTTCCTTGTAATAATCCTTCTATATATGACAATCGGCGCTCAATTTGAATCTTTCCTTCTTCCGTTAATTCTCATGATGAGCATTCCATTTTCTCTGGCAGGAGCGGGACCGGTGCTTTTGCTCACCGGTTCGATGATCGATTCGGGCGCTGTTTTTGGGCTTGCCGCGCTATTCGGCCTTGTTGTGAATAACAGCCTTATTCTTTTTGAAATCAGCGATGAAAAAATTCACGCGGGGTTTTCTGTGGCGGCGGCAGTCTGCCGCGGGGCCGCCGAACGCTTGCAGGCGATTTTAATTACAACAGCGACTACGGTTTTCGCCCTCCTGCCGCTGGTACTCAGTCCAATGGGAAATTCGCAAAAATCAATGGCGGCGGTAATGTTAGGAGGGCTTGCGGCATCAACCTTTCTCAGCTTGTTTGCAATTCCTCCCATCCTCATCAGTTTTTTTAAATGGAAATTACATAACGAGGAAGCAAAATGAAAACTCTGGTTTCGTGGTTAAAAAGAAAAAAAGCCGCTGTCTGCATATTGGCAGGAATTCTTTCGGCGGCGTTATTTGTCATTATCAACTCGAGTGAAAAAATCAAGCAGAGTACGGGAGGTTCGTATGTTGTAAAAATTATGCATTACGGAATTGACGCGGCGGAAATGGAAAGGACGGTTACCATTCCGCTTGAAGACGCGCTTTCGGCAATTTCCGGCGTTATGAGTGTGCAAAGTTCCACAGAAAACAGCCAATCGAGAATATTTGTCCGCTTCAAACCCGGCGGAAGAGGACGGTACGAGGCTGTCCGCGATGCCGCGCAAAGAGTATACGAAACACTGCCGACATCGGCTCAACGGCCTGAAATTTTAAGTTCAAATAATTCGAGAGTTCCGGTATGGTCGGCGGCGGTTTTTACCGGTGGTTTAACCGGTGGTTTAACCGATGGTTTAACCGATGGTTTTGGCGAAGTAAAAGAAAATCTTTTAACAGCCCAGATGCTGGAAAAAATTGTAAAGCCAAGATTTGAAAGACTTGAAGGCGCGGGGGAAGTTTTAGTTTCCGGTGTAGGGTTAAAAGAAATTATTGTCATACTTGATCAGGAGAAACTTTTCTTTCTTGGTTTGGAGCCCTCCGATGTGGCCGAAGCCCTTGCGATGAACGATTCAATTTTTTCCGGCGGAACAACCGTGCTTGGCGGCAGGGAAATTATTATTACCGTTGACGGGCGTTACGGGCAATCATTGGACAAGGCTTTTATTCCGCTTGGAAACGGAAAATTCATTCAGCTTTCTGACATTGCCGTAATTACAGAACAGGAACGGATGCCGGACACTCTTTCGCGCTTAAACGGCAGAAAAACGGCGGGAATTGCGATTATGGGGCGGCATGACACCGATTTGCGTAAGCTTTCTTCTGATATTAAAAAAGAACTGGCCGCCCTGTCTTTGCCGCTGGAATTTACCGTTTTGTCCGATCTTGGCGCTGAAGAAGCCGCCGCTTTCCGTTCCGTCTTTAACGCCGCGCTGTTAGGTGCAATTATGGTTGCGGTTATCAGTTTCCTGCTCGGCGGCAAAAACAGCGCGAACTATACCGGTTTTTTTTGCGCCCTTGCAATTCCGCTAATCTGCCTGTTATCGGTCGCCGTTCTTTCAACGATCGGCTTTCCTGTTGACAGATTGATGCTGGCAGGCATTGCCGCCGGGGTGGGAACCGCGGTTGACGCTGTAATTCTCTGTTCGGAAAAACTTCGCAAAAGCATAAATTATGAAGGCGCGGCGGCGGCATTGTCCGAACTGGCAGGGCCTTTAATCGACGGAGCGGCGACCACTGTTGCCGCGCTTCTTCCGCTCTCAAGAATTCAAGACGCGGAAGTAAAAACAATCGCCAGCGCCATTGCGGTAGTTTGTACAATCGCCCTTGTTTTCAGTCTTTCGCTTTTGCCGCCGCTGTTTCTTTGGCGGTTGAATTCGCATACAGCAGAACATTCCGTCAAAATACCAATACGGCTTAAACGGGCGCAAAGACGGCTTTCAAGGTTACTGTGCAAATTTCTCGCTGTGGATGTAAGGTTCTGTATTCGTTTTCCGGTGTTATTTCCGGCAATCAGTCTCGCGGTTACAGCCGCGGCAATACTCGTTCTTTTTGCGAAAGGAGTGGACACTTCAAGCTATGGTTCACAAGACTCTGTTTATGCGCAGGTTGAATTTGAAGGAGGGCTGTTAGCGGAAGAGACAGACCGTCTCCTTGCGGCATACGGCGAAAAACTTTCAGCTTACACAGGAATTAAAAATATTGAAACCGGCGCAAGGACCGGCTCCGGCTCTCTGCTTATTTCATTTGATCCAAGACAGACACAGGTGCAAATTGTAAAAGAGTCGGCGAAGCAATTGGACATTCCCGGCGGCTTTGTGTTTTTCCATGAAAGTTCAAATCGTGATCGTTACTGGGAAATCAGAATCTACGGAGATGAGGATCAAAAATGCAGGGAACTTGCAGAAAAGTTAGCGTACATTTGCGGCGGTCATCCACTAATCAAAGAACGTGTGCTGAATTTTAAGCAAGGCAGTAAAAAACTGATTTTGCGGCCGGACAGGGAACTTTTTGCCGAATCGGGAATTGGTTTTGCAAACGCCGCCGCCGCAGTCAGGTATGGGGTGTATGGACCGGTAGTATACAAAAGAATGGACGCAAAAGGCGAAACAGATGTGCGTATCAGAACCGGCGGCAATGTTATGCGTCAATCAAGGGAAGGAGCTTTGGGCTTGCTTGTTTCCGGCATACGAATTGACTCGCTTGTGCAAACGAGCGAAAAATCTGACAGCGCAAGTATAAGAAGAAATGACCGGCGCAGGACTGCTTCCATCACTATTGTTACAGAAGCAATGGACCCGCGGCGCGTAAAGCGGCAGATGGAAGAAACTTTCAAAAAACTCGATCTGCCGGCCGGATATTCAATCGAATTTGATCCGGACGCCATTACTCAGGCGGACGCTCTGGCATCAACCGTACTTTCACTTGTATTAGCTGTCATCTTCTGTTACATGATTATTGCCTGTATAAACGAATCATTTACCGTGCCGCTTCTTGTACTCTCCGCGATTCCAGCTTCGCTCGCGGTGCCTGCGCTCTGTCTGGCTTTGTCGGGAAGCGCGTACAACTCCGCTGTTGCCTGCGCTTTTATCGCGGTAAGCGGAATGACAGTTAACGCCGCGGTGCTTTGTGTCGATGGTTTGTACGCAAAAACGCAGAATAAAAACGGAAAATCGACATTAGGAGTTTATACCGCACTGCGGCGAAAAATGCCCGCCCTTTTGTCAACTACCGGTACGACAATTGCAGGGGCGTTGCCTTTCCTCTTTCTTTCGGAAGGGGCAAATTCACTTATACGAACGCTATCCCTGGTAGGAGCCCTTGGAGTCGCGTGTTCGTGCATTGGTTCAATAACTTTAATACCATCACTTTTTATTTTAAAAAAACACCTAACAAATATTAAGCGCTTTTAATTTAATTTTTGTTCCGCTTGTGCGGGATACACAACTTGATTTGGGAAGAAACATGAAAAACATCTTTGTAAACGAAATTACAGCTGTCTTTTTGACGCTGATTATGGTTTTTGGGCTGATCCCTTCAATGGGATTCGCGCAATCAAATCCGGCTTCGCCTCTTAACGAAGTCAAAGGTTTTAATATATCTGTATTTGACAGCCGCTTTAGCAGGGCGGACAGGGAAATTAATCCCGATCGCTGGCTTGCCGAAGCAAAAATGGGCGTAACGCAGGCAGTATACGCATGGGAATTAATTGCGTTCGGTATGTACGAAAATCCGTTTGTTTTTAATGAAGCAAAAGCCCGGCTTGAAGACTGGAGCAACAAGGAACTGGAAGCCAGATTTTCACAGTGGCTCATAAAAAGATTTTTTGGGGAAACATTGGGGAAAGCTGTATCTGATTTTTCCGCCATGCTTGAGGAAACTCAAAAAAAATATACATGGCATCTTGATGATGAAGGGAATGTCGTCTTCGATGATAAAACCGGCGATCCTCTGGTGATACGCCCCAATGAAGAAGGCAGGGAATTTTCGCAAGATCAGCTAATATGGCGCGGCGAAACAGAAGAAATTGTAAAAAACAATAACGGACTTTTTGATACTGTACTGCTCAGCATGTACCCGGAACTTTTGGCATATATTCCGCAAGAGTTACGCGAAACCATGAGTACCGCAATTATGAACGCAGGGGCAACTGCAGGAGCAGGCATAAAACATGAGTTTGAGAATATCGCCGCCAGAGAACAAAGAATTTTTACCAGCCGCCGAACCAGAGATATTTGGAGTTTGCGCAAAAAGAACGACGATGAAGCCGCCCGTATTTTCACCGAACAGTTAATCGCCGAAACCGAACAGTTATGCGCAATAGGCATTGAAGAGCTGAATACCAAAATAGAAGAAGCGTATGCGGGGACAGGCGAGCTTGCTCTTTTGGGTGAAGAGTGGCTTCAGTTATACAAACAGCAGTTTGACAGAGGATTAAAAGCATGGGAAGAAGCCGAAGAAAGGTTTTTTATCCGCCGCATTGAATGGGAACAGGATTCATTCAGATTATTTTCGGAGGGAGAAGAAATCTGGTTTACTGCCTTTGACAAACTTAATGAAGAATATCAAAAATGGGAGTTAAATGCAAAAAAGTTATTCGACACCGGAGAACAGCTTTTCAAAAATATTTCCGATGATCTGGAAAAGAACATTGCGGATGCCAAAATTGAATTTGAAATAAACAAAAATATGCGTGTCGGAACCGGAACAGAAAAAGCCAAAGCCCTGATTGATATGTATATCACCGGCGCATCGGCGGCGATTTCTGCAAAAGAGAATGTACAGTACTGGTTAAATTATTATCATTGTGAAAAAAATATTAACGATCCTGATTTAGAGGGCTGGCTCTTTAATCAGCGAAAAAATTACTGGATTCAACTTAAAGCAGAATATATGCGGTCTTTTGACTACTGGGTTTCTGTGAATAGATTAACCGGCCTGGAAGAAACAATGTTGAAAATAAAGGATGACGAAGAAAGCACAGAGGAATTAATTCAAACTGCCGAAGATAATTATTATAAGTATTTGGAAAAATTTAATGAAGATCACAAAGTATTGTCCCAAATACAGGATGTAATTTCCGAAAAAATGACATTTGCACAAGAGATGGCCATTGCGGAAGAAACAAAATATATTTCTAATTCTATTTTTAATTCCGGTTATTATAACTATTCCATGTTTTGTGATTTACAAAAGTATTACGACTTGTACACCTCTTATCTGGAAATCGCTCTTGATGCGCGGGACAGGATACTTGCCAATTACGCAGAACTTTTTGGAATGGGGACGTTAAAAGACATTCTTTCACCGGTTGCTTCAACGGAAGATTTTTATCTTGACGAATATCAGCTTGCGCTTATCAGGGCAAAGACGCTTGTTTTGTACTGGGAACGGAAGGCTTCCATTGCGCAAGCGATAACGGCATATTCAGAAAAAATTGACGCAGGAAGAATGACCGAGGCTGAAAGCATACAGGCATGGGAAAACGCAAAAGCCGCCTATAATTCATCCCTTGCGTTATACGAAACCGAGTTGAATAAATTGAGCGAAATCAGCGTAGATATTCAAAATCAAAAAGATGTTTTAAACGAATTAGCAAAAAAGATGTCTGAAGAAGAAGAAAAATTATCACGGTTAAGTCAGGAACATTCAATACTTGTTGCGGCCAGTATTACTACAATTGGAAACATTGTAGATATAGACTTTAACAACAGGTATAAATTTCTGGCAGAAGAATATAAATATTTTCTGAAAACCGGAAGTGATGCGGCATATAAAGATATTCTTGACTATGGAATGAATTGGGGTATAGCAAAACAAAGAGAAGATGCGGAAAATTTGCTGGCAATTCTTATAAATGGAGACAATTCGGGTACACCATCTTTGGCGGAACTCGAAAGCTCTGTTATTGCAGAAATTGAGCATGAACTCATTTTGAAAACCCGTCTTGCCGCAATTGATCTGTTCGCCGGTGAATCAGATTATCAACTGCGGTCTTTTGGGTCTGATTACAGCGGTGCAGATTGGTATTCCAAAGCGAAAGGCATTAATCTTTCGGAAGAAGAAAAAACCGTACTTTACGGGGAAAATCTGGGAGAACGGCTTGCTGCCGATTTCAATAATAGTCACCTAATTTTACTGGAAAAGCGTCTTGATCTTGAAATAGAAACGTTAAAAGCCATTTTGGAAATGGACCCTGAATCGGATGATTATGAAGATGTGCTTGAAAGCGCTATGTCGGAACTTATTTTAAGCAGCATAGATGATGCTGCGTATATATACGATATTCTTTTTAACCTGAAAAAAAGACTTGATTCAAATGAAGGTTTTTTTACACAAGATAGTGATGAAAACGAGGTTATAGAATATTTTGTTTTATTGGGCTCATTCTGCATTAATACAGAACAAAATCTTATTGATTATTATAATGAATATTATTACTGTTTAAATTTACTTGATGTTTATTATAACTATGCCGCTATCAGCTCTTTTGGGCAGAAAGAAAACTGGCAAAGCGCCTGCGATTACATAAAAACATTTCTTGCAAGTTATGAGATTAATACAGATGAAAAGTTTTTACCTGATGCCCAGAGTATTTATGATGCAATTTTAAAACAAAGCGGCAATTTAACAGAAAATGTCAGCCTATTCTTTGATGAATTTCAAAAATATTTTTCTCTGGCTCCTGAATGGCTCGAAAACGAGTTTTACCTCTGGAAAAATGCGGTTATTGAATATATTGCGGCTAATATTTCGTCTTCCGAAGAAGAAATTAAAAATGAAAAACATTGGCGTCAGTTTTTGGACGAAAAATTTATTACAGACCAAGACCCTGTACTGACCGGTGCCTATGCATGGAAAGAAGGCGTCGTAGAGGATGCGCGGTTTATCGCTGCCTATTATACGAACCGGCTGAATGACGCGTTTATTTTGTTTTCGCAGACAGATTCCTTTTTAGCAACACAAACCGCCGAGACGCTTTATAATTATTATATTTATGCATCTTCCGATATAGACAATAGAATTTATTCATTGAATTTTTATTATAATGATTTAATCCGTCTTGGAAGATCACTGGAAATTTCCAGCCTGTCCCGTGAAGAAGCAAAGACACAAAGCAATATTGCATATGAAGCGCTAAAAGTTCAGGAAGAAAAATTTAATTTATCAAGAGATGATTATTTTGTTGAGGCTGGAATTTTTCTGAATACCGGTATTTTGTATGACAAACAATACAATGTTGTTAAAAAAGCTTATGAAGACACAGAGGCTAAACGCTTTGAATATGAAAAAGAGGATGAAATACGAAGATGGGCAAGTACTGCTTATTTAGATGCTGATACCATTAATTATGATGATTGTAAGAACAAATTGGAAAGAGCTCAAATTGCTTTTACTATCCTCTCGGAAATAAATAATGATATAGAAAAACGCACTTATGATAATCCTGAATATAATGCACTGTATTTGGAATATGAACAAAGTTTTTTAAGAAAGTTAAAAGCTCTCGACGCATTTGAAACTGTATCCTCAACTCTTACACAGGAATACAAAATCAATGAAGCCGATTTTTCTAATTATAAATACTATCTTCTCAACTTTGGAGCATTAAGCTCTGCGTATCCGGGCAAGACATTTTCTGAAATAATTAATGATTGGCCATATAAAGATATAATTACAGTTAACGACGGGCGGCTTGCCTTTTCCAAGGATTCATCATGGGTAATTACAGCTGATTCGAATAATTATGAACTTGATAATTTTTTTATTTCATCAATGACGCTTAACGGCGAAAGGCATGAAATCAGTCCTTTTGAAGAAGCGCTAAGAGGATTAAGCCAAAGAATGGCAGTTTATCTTTCAGATCCAAATAAACTCTATCGGTGGAGCCGGGCAAGAGATTTTCTGTTATATACAATAACCAGTAAAAATTCAAATTTGGATTATTTATCCAAGTATATATCCGGTAAGGGAGAATTAGGAAGCAATGGCTCTTTAGGCAATGAGTCGTTTATGGCGGGGCCTAATGTCCCATTAACAAAGCTTAGTTATTTTTACAGCGTTGTTTATGAAGGTAACCTGACGGGCAGCAGTTCATATTATATGGCCTTGTCTGAAACAGAAAAAGCCGATCTTGAATTTTATGTGATACTAACGTTGTCAGGTGTTGGTAATGATTATATTTCCGGTTTCTCAAAAATGCCTACTCTTGATTTATATCAATACGCCTATAATATGGTTAACGATCTTTATAAACATGCTGATAAACAGGCAGATAAATTGCACAATGCCGGAACTTACGATAAGATGCTCGCAGTAAATAAAAACACAAAAAAAAGAATCGAACCTGTTTTAACAGGAACAAAAAAGATTGTAAATAATTTTACCTCCGGAATACAAAGCAATTTATCATCAATACAAAGATATAGTAATGCATATTTAACCTCGTGTAATAATATAAAAATTCTTTACGGAGAAACAGAAGCCGGGCAAAACATTGTATGGGGTGATATAAATAATGCTCTTGAGATAACCGGAAAAATTAACAGTGAGGCTATAACTATTCTTAAATCTTGCTGGGAAAAAATGCAGGAAATGTCTCCCGAATCTTTTAAGAATATAAACGATGCGCTTTCAGGATTGCTCCGCTGGACAAGAAGTGAAGAAACAAAAATAAAAAATGATCTGGAAAGAATCTGGTTAGCCGACATCCAAAAACAGCAAAACAATGAGAATAATTATTTTGCAGCTGTAGAAGAATTTATTTTCCAAACCGGCAATATTAATACCTTAAGAACTGCCGCTGAAAGCGCTTATGGAAATAATTCCACAGTACAGAAAGAGCATTTTGACAATATACACTCGGTCTTAATGCAAAACCTTTCTTTGTACCTGACAATGGAAGATGATTTTTATTCCGAATTTGCCTCTTTGGGACACGCGCTTGAATTAATAACGCAAAGAGCATTGGAAAACAGATATGCGGCGGAATTTGACGCCAGAGAAATAGAATGGAATGAAATGCGCACGGATATATTGATAAAGGCAAATGAATGGCAAAATTCTATTTCTCTAATATTGGGAAATGGCAGGACAGAGTGGGATGCCGGAAAGCAAAGAATGAATGAATCATACATACAGTGGTATACAAATTTCCAAAACGAAACCCGGCGTATCGAAAATGAATGGGTGCAAGCATATTTGGCAGGTCTTGAGGATAAAGGAAAATGGCTGGAACAGGCCGCATCTGCATTTAATCAGGCTTCAACGGAATCTTTCCTGCAGCTTGTTGGGACGGAAGGAGAACGATTGTCAAGATTTGTTGATGCCAGAGAACCTTTTGGTATTCAAAACGCAATTCCGGAAGCTCAAACAATAATGGCAGAGCTTTTACAATCTTCCGGTATTGTTAATATGACTAACGCTTTTGGTTATATGAATAACATTACCGATACTGTTGCCTTCAGTGTAAGAAAAGGACTTGGAGGCATATCATCATGGGATGCCGCTGCTGCCAAAACGGCAGCCAAAGATATTGCCAGAAAAACCAATGCCGAACTTGCGGATGCCGAAGCAAAAAAAATAGCGCATACCGCAAAAATTACTGTCAGCGATGCAATCGGAGAACTTTATTCTAACGTCGATGCCGTCAATAAAAATTTCAAAGAAACTATGGATAATCAATTTATCATGGAAGGGCTCTGGAGAGAAAATGGAGAAAATTATGTAAAAGACATTGTCAAAGGTTCTACTTTGTTTGAGCCGGTTATTTCCCAAAAACAAGTTGTAGCAGGTTATAAAAAATACCTAATGGAGCCGGTTTCTTTGCAAACAAACCTGGACGAAAATTATCTTGCAGAACTAAATACAATTGCAATAAGGGCGCTTATAGAAAGCGCGTATAACGAAATAGAGATGATTGCCAATGAAATTTTTGGAATTGGTGAAGACAAAATAATTATTGGTAAAAAGAATCTTAATAACCGTGAACAATCTCCGGGAAAATTCGGCGCTCACATAGGATATGAACCGGCGGTAAAGTCTTCTGATGACTTCGGCAGCACAAGAAAATCGTTTTTCTATGACGAGGGTGAAGGAGAACTTGGCCGTCTTATGTCTGATTTTATTTATTGGAAAATTATTGATTTGAAAGGATACGCCGAGCTTAGCCTGCCTTCTTGGGACAAAAGGATGTGGAATGATGAAAACAGCTTTTTCCCCGCACCGAGTCTTCGTACTGTAGGCTCAATTGCAACAGCAGTAGGGGTTACTATTGCCACAGGCGGTACCGGTACAATAGGGACATTTGGCGTTTTTGGCAATATCGCAACGACAGCATTAGCTAGTTCCGGCAGTAATATTTTCTTTGGAATTCTCGATGCGGGCTGTGGATACAAAACTTTTGGAGAAGCGGCTTTTGATATCGGAAAGTCTTTTGTAACAAATCTTGCGGGCGGAGCTTTATCCGCAGGAGCCGCAGGATTAACAAATACCGTAACACAAAACGTATCCGGTGCATTTCAGACAATCGCCGCAAAAACCGCAGTCACGGGATTACAGACAGCAACATCATCATTAGCAGCTAACACACTCAGCGCGGTCACCTATAACAGCGGAGCCGGTTTTGGCTGGTCTGAAGAAATATTTACATCCGGTATGAAAGGTGTACTCGCAAATACAGTGACATCCATGGCAGGTACATTTACGACTCAATCGTTAACAGCCATCAACAGCGGCTTAGACTTGGGAAAGTTAATTGGCTTTAATAAAGGGAATACAATTGATATTGGAAGATTTAACGGCCTTGCCGGTTCTCTGATCGGGCAGGGAGTAAACTACGCTATGGGTAACGATTTTACATTGAATATCCTAAATTTAAGTCTGTTAACAAAAGGCGATCAGTATAATACCGGTTTGTTGGAACTGCACCTTGGCCGCAATGGTACAACAATGAATTTAGGCACCGGCGGCGCAAACGTCAGTGTTGATAATTTAG